>CAISGS010000232.1 GCA_903884915.1 uncultured Caulobacteraceae bacterium
CGGAACTCAACAGCGCTATCGGCAACCATCAAGGTAAAGGCCGACCAGACCGCGACGGCCTGATCCAAGTCCGTAGCCTTGATCTTGTCGAGCGTGTCGTCTGGCGTGTGATGCCAGTCGAAATAGTCCGTCCCGTCTTGGCGAAGGCTGGCGACAGGCATGCCCAAGGCGTTCATCTCTTCCAGATCAGCGCCGCCATTCACCGCTGGTGTCCGCTCTGGAATAACGCCAGCCACAGAAACGACACTGTAAAGGGCGGAGGCAAAGACCCGATCAGTTCCGGCAGGCAGGGCCAGTTTCAGCACCTTTCCGCCGCCAAAGTCGCTTTCGCTGCCAATGATGTGGCGGTCGACCTGAGCGCCGTGGACGGCGGCAAAGGCTTCACCAGCCTTGCCGATCTCTTCTGCACCCCAAAGGGCGACGCGCACGGTGCGGCGAGGACGCTCGGCCCGGTCAAGGATCTGCTTTCCCGCAGCCATGGTGATTGCGACCCCGGCCCCGTCGTCAATGGCTCCCGTGGCCAGATCCCAACTGTCCAGATGGCCGCCAATGACCACGATCTCTTCAGGCCTTTCACGTCCAGTAATTTCACCCACCACCGTGCGGGCCTCCAGATCAGGACCTGTGGTGGGTGTGACGATCATCTTGACCGTGACCGGCGCGCGCCGGTCGGTCATCCGCTCCAAAAGATCTGCATCAGGATTTGAAAGGGCAGCGGCTGGAATTTTCGACACGGCAGGATCGTAGGTCATGCTGCCTGTGTGGGGCACGCGGTGACTGTCCGTGCCCAGCGAGCGCAGCATATAGCCCACAGCGCCGCGCCTTGCCGCCTCAACCGCGCCTTGGCCACGGATGCGATAGCCTGCGCCATAGCCCGCGCCGTCCTGCGCCCGGATGATGCGTTCGGTGACGACGGCGATCTTGCCCTTCAGCGACCCTTCCGGCTGGGCCAGCATGTCGTCAAAGCGCTTGAACAGAACCACCTGCGCGGTCAGTCCCAGCGGCGGTGTGGCCACAGAGCCCCCCAAGGCGGTGATGAACAGCTTTTGCGGATAGGGAGCCGTTACTTCCGCCGTCTCAGCGCCGCGCTGCCAGTTCGGGACGGGGAAGGTCTCGACCGTCACCTTGTCATAGCCAAGGGCCTTGAACCGCGCCACGGCCCAGTCCGAGGCCCGGTGAGCCGCAGCGCTGCCTGCGGGGCGAGCCCCGACCTCTGTGGTTAGGGATTCGACCAGCTCATAGGCGATGGACCCCTTGAGCGCCCTGTCGCGAAGCTGTCCAGCGGCCGCCTGCTGCGCCGCATAGGGTGCGGTCTGACTTTGAGCGGTGCCGCCGATAGCGAGGCCCAAGGCCAGGGCGAGAACCGATCCTCGAGTGAATGTCAGCGACATGGCAGGCTCCTAGAGCTTGGGTCAATAAACGATGGGGCAACAGTAGAGGGGCAAGCAGGGGGCCTGCAAGGGATCAGGGTCGTCCGATCCGCTTGATTTCCCATTCCAACGAAACGCCCAGCTTCGACAGGACATCCGCCCGCACCGCTTCGCCAAGCCCTTCCAGGTCAGCGGCGCTGGCATTGTTGGCATTGATCAGGAAATTGGCATGAAGGTCGGAGAACTGTGCTCCTCCGAAAGGTTTACCGCGCCATCCGGCCTCGTCGACCAGTTTCCAAGCACTGTGGCCCTCTGGATTTTTGAAGGTCGATCCGCCGGTCTTTTCGCGAATGGGCTGAGAGGCTTCGCGCCGGGCGGTGATCGCCTCCATGCGCTCTAGAACCGCCTCAGGCGCATCAGGAGCCCCCTTGAACAGAGCCCCGGTGAAGATCAGTCCGCCGCTCGCCGCTGCCGCTGAGCGCCGATAGCTAAAGCCCATGGCCTCATTCGATAGGATGACGCGCTCGCCTAAACGGTTGATGGCATAGGCCTCAACGAGCACATCCTTGGTCTCGGCCCCATAGCAGCCCGCATTCATCATGCAGGCCCCGCCAATGGCCCCCGGAACACCGCGAAAGAATTCTAGTCCGGCAATGCC
>CAISGS010000233.1 GCA_903884915.1 uncultured Caulobacteraceae bacterium
CGCTATCCTGCCTATGCGGCCTCAGCCGGTCTTCATCTGATCGTGCTGCTGGCGGGCGTGATCGCGTGGCCATGGATGGCCCCGACCAAGATCATGGCGGTGACGCCGGTCACGCTGGTGACGCGCGCCGAGGTGACGGATTTGCGCGCCGCCGAGAAGGCCGAGACCGTTCAGGAGGCTGCGCTAGAAACACCGGTTGAGTCGGCCCCGCCCGAAGTGGTGACCCCGCCGCCTCCGGCTCCGGCCAAACCCCCTCTGGCCAAACCTCAGCCCATCCCCAAGCCGGTCCCGCCCAAGCCCGTCCCCACCAAGCCCGCACCCGCCTTCAATCTGGATCAGCTGGCCGCGAGCGTCAGCAAGGCCAAGCCGCAAAAGCCGACCCCAGCCGCCAAACCCGCGCCGAGCCTCGATCTTGATGCCCTTGCCGCCAGCGTTGGCAAGAGCCCTTCCAGCGCCAAGCCATCATCTGCGCCAAAGGGGGCGACCCGTGCCCAGACCGATCTTGTCGCGCGCCAAGCCGTTGGTGCAGGCAAAGGCGCGACCGTGGACCAGCTTGCAGCCATCAGTGCCAAGCTTGGGCGGCTGTGGAACCCCAACTGCGGGGTCGAGGGCTCGGCCAATGTCGTGGTCAAGATTCGGCTGACCCTAGACCCCAATGGACGATTGCTGCGCGCGGTCTTGGTCGATGAGCAGCGGATCAATGGTTCGGGTGACAGTGTCCTTCGCGCCGCCGCTACCCGCGCCTTGACGGCCGTGGCTCGTGCCGCGCCCTATGATGAACTGCCCTCAGAGGATTTCGCCAACTGGCGCTCCTTTGTGGTCGCCTTTGATGCTCGTCAGCAATGTCGAGGCTATTGATGAGGAAGCCCCTGCCCATGACCCTGTTCCGAAACGGTCTGATGGCGATTGCCGCCGTGATCTCCTGTCTTGTCTGGGGGGCTGCAGGATTGGCTCCGGCGCGCGCAGAGATTGAAATTCAGGTCAATCAGGGCACGCTTCAGCCCCTGCCCGTCGCGGTTCCGGCCTTTACCGGCGCTGGCCCCTATGGCGCAGACATTGCCAAGGTGGTGTCGGGCAATCTAGATCGGTCCGGCTTTTTTCGGCCGCTCGATCCAGCGGGCTTTGTCGAAAAGAGCTTGGACGTCAATGTCCAGCCACGGTTCCCGGACTGGAAGGCGATCAGCGCTCAGGCCCTGATCAATGGCCAGGTGACGGTTGATCCTGACGGCCTCTTGCGCGTTGATTTTCGGCTTTGGGATGTCTTTTCCGAGCAACAGCTTTTGGGTCTTCAATTCACCTCAACGCCGGAAAATTGGCGGCGGATGGCCCACAAGATCTCCGATGCCGTCTATGAGCGCCTGACCGGCGAAAAGGGCTATTTTGATACGCGTGTGGTCTTTGTGGCTGAAAGCGGCCCTCGCATTGCGCGCATCAAGCGTCTGGCCATCATGGATCAGGATGGGGCCAATCCCAGCTATCTGACCAGCGGCTCGACCATGGTCATGACCCCGCGCTATTCGGCCAGCAGCCAAAAGGTCACCTATATGGCCCTGCGCGACAGTGGCTCCAGCATCTATCTGCTCAATATCGAGACCGGGCGCCAAGAGATCCTGGGTCAATATTCCGGCATGGTCTTCGCGCCGCGCTTCTCGCCGGACGGTCAGAAGGTGGCCCTTTCGGTCGAGCGCGGTGGCAATAGCGATATTTTCGTGATGGATCTGAGCAGCCGGGTCTCGACGCGCCTGACCAGCAGTCCAGCCATCGATACCTCGCCCTCCTATTCGCCCGACGGCAGCCAGATCGTGTTCAATTCCGACCGGGGCGGCAGCCCGCAACTCTATCTGATGAAGGCCGATGGCAGCGATGTGCGCCGGGTCTCATCGGGTCAGGGTCGCTACACCACGCCGGTCTGGAGCCCGCGCGGTGATTTTATTGCCTTCACCAAACAGACGGGCGGTCAGTTCCATATTGGCGTCATGCGGCCCGAC
>CAISGS010000234.1 GCA_903884915.1 uncultured Caulobacteraceae bacterium
TCGATCTCAGCCCTGTTGAAGGGGCTCGGGTCTATGGGCCCCGATGAACGCCGCGAGCAGGGGCCGTTGATCAATGGCCTGCGTGATCGGGTTCAAGCCGCCCTGACCGAGCGCAAGACCGCGCTGGAAGCCGCAGCCCTTGATGCCCAACTGGCTGCTGAGCGTCTCGACCTGACCTTGCCTGCGCCGCCGCGCCGTAGGGGCAGTGTCCATCCGACCATGCAGGTGATGGATGAGATGACCGCCATCTTTGCCGAGATGGGCTTTGCCGTCGCCGATGGCCCAGACATTGAAGACGACTTCCACAACTTCACGGCCTTGAACTTCCCGCCCAAGCATCCGGCGCGTGAGACCCACGACACCTTCTTCTTCTCGCCTAATGAGGCGGGAGAACGGATGTTGCTGCGCACCCACACAAGCCCGGTCCAGATCCGCACCATGGTCTCGCAGGCCCCGCCGATCCGCATCATTGCGCCGGGCCGGACCTATCGCAAAGATTCAGACCAGACCCACACGCCGATGTTCCATCAGGTCGAGGGTCTGGTGATTGATCGCAATATCCATATGGGTCACCTCAAATGGACCCTCGAGACCTTTGTCGGCCGGTTCTTTGAGACCAGCGATGTCGTCACCCGTTTTCGCCCCCACCACTTCCCCTTTACCGAACCTTCTGCCGAGTTGGATGTTCAGTGCGACCGCACGGGCGGGGAATTGAAGGTTGGGCAGGGCTCTAGCTGGCTAGAGGTTCTGGGCTGCGGCATGGTCCATCCCAATGTCATCAAGAACTGCGGCCTTGATCCGGACGAGTGGCAGGGCTTTGCCTTTGGCATGGGCGTCGATCGGTTGGCCATGTTGAAATATGGCGTTCCGGACCTGCGCGATATGTTTGCCAGCGATGTGCGCTGGTTGGCCCACTATGGCTTTAGTCCCTTTGCAGCGCCTAGCGCGGCGGGTGGTTTGAGCTGATTTCGGCCTTTTTACCTTTCTCTATCTGAGTACAAACCGATGAAATTCACCCTGTCCTGGCTCAAGCAGCACCTGGAAACCACGGCGAGCGCGCAAGAGATTGTTGACGCCATGACCATGGCGGGCCTTGAGGTCGAGCATGTCGAAAATCCAGCCCAAAAGCTGGCGGCCTTCACCGTCGCGCGCATTGTCAGTGCCGAGCAGCATCCCAATGCTGACCGTCTGCGGGTCTGTCAGGTCGATACGGTCGATGGCCGCAAGGAGATCGTCTGCGGCGCGCCTAATGCCCGCGCGGGTCTGACCACCATCTATGCCCCCATCGGTGCCTATGTGCCCGGTCTTGATGTGACCTTAGTCGAAAAGCCGGTTCGGGGCGTTGTCTCCAACGGCATGCTCTGTTCGGCGGCGGAACTGGAAACGGCCGAAGAGTCGGACGGCATTATGGAGCTTTCCGATGACCTCGCGGTGGGAACCCCGGTGGCTGAGGCTCTTGGCCTCGAAGCCGTCATTGATTTCGAAGTCACCCCCAATCGCCCCGACTGGCTGGGCGTCGCTGGCATTGCCCGCGATCTGGCCGCGACCGGCATCGGCCGTTTGAAGGACCTCAGCGTCGCGGCCGTGCCAAGCAGCTTCCCCTGTCCGATCGAGATTCGCCTGACCGCCCCGCAGGCCTGCCCCCTGTTCGCGGGCCGAGTGATCAGAGGTGTCAAGAACGGACCTTCGCCCGAATGGCTTCAGGCCAAGCTGAAGTCGGTCGGGCTGCGGTCCATCAATGCCCTGGTCGATGTCACCAACCTTCTGTCCTACGACCGCGCGCGCCCGCTGCACGTCTATGATGTCGACAAGCTGACCGGCAAGGTGATCGAGGCCCGCATGGGGATCGAGGGCGAAAGCCTCGAGGCGCTCGACAGCAAGACCTATGCCCTGACGCGCGACATGTGCGTCATTGCCGATGCTTCCGGTCCCCTGGGTCTTGGCGGCGTAATGGGCGGCGAGAGCACGGGCTGTTCAGAGACGACCACCAGCGTCTTCATCGAAAGCGCCTGGTTTGATCCCCTGATCACGGCTCAGACGGGCCGGGCGACCGGCATCGCTTCAGACGCGCAATATCGCTTTGCCCGCACGGTCGATACCGGCTTTGTCGTGCCCGGCCTCGAGTTGGCCACCAAGCTGATCTTGGAGCTTTGCGGCGGTGAGGCGTCGGAGGTCTTGGTCGCCGGTGCTGCGCCTGCAGCGCCTCGGGCCATCAGCTTTGATCCGGACTATGTCCAGCGCCTGTCAGGCCTGTCGGTCACGCGCGAGCGGACCTTTGAGATTCTAACCCACCTTGGCTTTGCCATAGAGGGCGCGGGCGGCACAGTTCAAGTCACCCCGCCAAGCTGGCGTCGCGATGTTGAGGGCAAGGCCGATCTGGTTGAGGAGGTGGCCCGTATTGCAGGCTATGGCGCGCTGCCCTCCACACCCCTGCCGCCGGTCACCAGCGCGGCGAGCGGCATCCTCACTGTGCGCCAAAATCGCGCCCGGATGGGGCGTCGGGCTATGGCCGCGCTGGGCTATGCCGAGGCCTTGACCTGGTCCTTTACCTCTCGCAAGACCGCCAGCCTGTTTGGCGGCGGTGATGAGGCCGTGGTCCTGTCCAATCCGATTGCGTCGGATCTGGACTCTATGCGCCCCTCGATCCTGCCCAACCTGATTGAGGCGGCGGGCCGCAATGCCAAGCGCGGCTTTGCCGATGTGGCCCTGTTCGAGGTCGGCCCCGTCTTTGCCGGGGATCGGCCCAAGGATCAGCGCACCGCCATCACTGGCCTGATCGCGCCCCACGCGCCTCGCCGTTGGGATCAGGGCGCGGTGGAAGATGTCTTTACGGTCAAGAGTGACATGATGGCCCTTCTGGAAGAGTTGGGCGCGCCCGTCGCCTCGCTTCAGACCGCGCAGGGCAGCAATTCGCCCTGGTGGCACCCTGGCCGCTCCGCGCGTCTCCAGCTTGGGCCCAAGGCCGTGGTCGCAGAGTTCGGGGCCCTGCATCCCAGCATTCTGAAGGCGCTCGATGTTGACGGTCCGGTCTATGGCTTTGAGCTCTGGCTCGACGCGGTGCCGGAACCCAAGCGCAAGGGCAAGTCTAAGCCCGGCTATGAGGCCTCCAGCCTGATGCCGCTCAGCCGCGACTATGCCTTCATTGTCCAGCAGGACAAGGCGGCCGGTGATCTGATCAAGGCGGTGTTGGGTGCGGACAAGGCCCTGATCGCCCATGCCCGCGTCTTCGATGTCTATCAAGGCCAAGGCGTTGGCGCCGGATCTAAGTCCGTAGCCCTCGAGGTCACGATCCAGCCCAAGGACCAGACCCTGACCGAGGCCGATATCGAGTCCCTATCGGCCAA
>CAISGS010000235.1 GCA_903884915.1 uncultured Caulobacteraceae bacterium
AATTATAGCGCCCGACAGCACCGTCTAGCGCCTTGCCTAGGGCCGCCGCATGGCCGCCCATCACCGACAGGCGCTTGTAAAGTTCCTTGCCCAATTTCGCGACCTGATCTGCGTTTTTCGACTGCTCCTCGACCCGCCAGCCATAGGCCACGGCCTTACAGAGGGCAAAGAGGGTGGTCGGCGTGACGAGCAAGACCTTGCGGTCCATCGCCTCAGTCATCAGATCCGGCAGGCGGTCCAGCGCGGCGGCTAAGAACCCGTCGCCCGGCACGAACATGGCGACAAAATCGGGTGAGGTCTTGAACTGGTCCCAATAGGCCTTGGCCGACAACTGACCCATATGGGTGCGGACGCTGGCGGCATGACGGGTCAGGGCTGCATCGCGCGCCGCATCATCAACCGCCTCGAGCGATTCCATAAAGGCATTGAGCGAGACCTTGGCATCGATCACGAACACCCCGCCGCCGGGCATGTGAACCTTGACGTCAGGACGCCGACGGCCCTCGTCGGAGTCGACTGAGAACTGTTCTTCAAAATCAAAGCGGTTTTGCAGGCCCGCAGCCTCCAGAACATTGCGCAGGGTCTGTTCACCCCAGCGGCCCTGCACGCCCGCCCCGCGCCGCAGCGCTGCCGATAGCTTGCGGGCCTCGTCTTGGGTGGCCACCGAGGCGGTCATCAGGGCGGCGATCTGTTCTTTTAAGCCGCCTGTTTCCTCAACCCGCGCCTTTTCGATGGCCAGAACTTGCGTCTCAAACTTGGCCAAGGTTTCGGCCACGGGCTTGAGGACCGTTTCCATTCGGGCATGGGCGAGGGTCTCGCGCGCCTTGAAGTTCTCTTCGGCCCGTTTGAGGAAGGCTTCGCTGGCCTGATCGACGGTCTTGGCGGAGACGGCGGCAAAGGCCTCGGCCATGGTCGAGCGAGCATCTTCGAGCAGGCGGCCCCGCTCCTCGGCGGCCGATAGGCGCGCGCCCAGATCAGAGGCCATGGCCTGAGCCTGGTCGGCGCGGCGGCGCTCGGCTAGGCCCCAAAACACAACCCCCACCAGGGCGAGCACGGTCAGGGCGAGGGGGAGTAGGCTTTCCATGGTCATGTCGAACCGTCCAATGAAGAAGGGGAACCCAGAGCCTAGAGATGGTCTACGTCACAATCGGACGCCATTTTGGTTCTATGCTGGACGTCGGGCGCGCAGGGCTTGGGCGATGGTGCCATCATCGAGCCAATCCAACTCGCCGCCCACCGGCACACCGCGCGCCAGCATGGTCACCGATATGGCATTGGCCGCGCCCGACAGACGGTCGGCCAGATAGTGGGCGGTGGTCTGCCCATCCACTGTGGCCGGCAGGGCCAAGATCACCTCGCGCACATCGGTGTCGACCACCCGCGCGATCAGTTCCTCAACGCGCAAGGCCTCTGGCCCGACGCCGACCAGCGCGGACAAGAGCCCGCCCAAAACATGATAGCGCCCGCGAAAGGAGCCGCCGCGCTCGAGGGCCCAGAGGGCACCGACCTCTTCGACCACGCAGATCAGGCGGCCATCGCGGCTGCCGTCCGAACAGACGGCGCAAGGATCGCAGGTGTCCAGCGCGCCGCAGGTCTGGCAGGCGCGAACCCGTGCTCCGGCATCGGCCATGGCTTCGGTTAAGGGGAGCAAAAGCTGTTCACGCCGCTTGAGCAGGGCCAAGGCCGCCCGACGGGCCGAGCGCGGACCTAGCCCTGGCAACTTGGCCAGAAGCGCGATTAGCCGTTCGATTTCAGGTCCGGCGGCGGCCAATAGCGCTTCCGATCACGGGTGAAGGGGTGAAACGATTCGCAGCACTATAGCGCGGCTGGAGCCACTTCGCAGGGGGCTCAATCCTCGTCGGGCTCTTCGACCGGTGCAGTGACCTCGGGCGCGGCCAAGGACCGGATTTCGACGATCTCTGCGCCGGGGAAGGTGGTCATGACGAGCTTGACGAAGGGGTCGGCCTCGACTTCAGAACGCTGTTCGGAAACCTCGCGCTTTTCGCGCTCCAGCAGGCTTTCCGCGCCGCCGCCGCCCTCTGCAGCGACAAGCCAAGGCTGGCCGGTCCATTCCTTCAGGCGCTGCGACAGGCGCTGGGCCAGATTGTTCGGTGCGCCGGGGGCCGGTTCAAAGGTGATCGCGCCCTGACGAAACGCGATGGGGCGCATGAAGCGCTCAACATCCAGCTTCAAACCGACCTCGCGGCGTGAACTGATCAGGGCGACGACATCTTCGAAGGATTGCAGGGTTGGCGCGGCTGTTGCGGGCTTGGCATCCAACTGGCCATAGGCTTGAGGCTGGGCTGGGGCTGCCATCATCCGGGCCGTGCCACCGCCACCGCCAGATGAGCCGCCGCCGCTGCTTGGACCGCTACCGCCGACAGGGTCGCCAGAGCGCAGGGCCTTGAGGGCCTCTTCGGGTCCGGGCAGGCTGGAGGCATAGCAAAGCCGGATCAGGGCCATTTCACCTGCCGCCATGGGATCTGGCGCGCGCAGGGTTTCCTCATGGGCCTTCAGTAGCATCTGCCAGACCCGCGCTAGCGTTCCAGCAGAGACCTGAGCACCGATGGCGGCCAAGCGCGCCGCCTGATCCTTGGGCAGGCTCAAGGCGTCGGGGCCGAGGGCCTTGGCGACAGATGCGCCATGACAATGTTCGAGCAGGTCCAGCATGACCACCACAGGATCAGCGCCAAAACCATAGAGCGTCCGATAGGTCTTCAGCGCCGCAGCCGTATCCCCGCGAAGGGTCTCTTCGAAAAGGGCGATGGTCTGGGCGCGATCGGCAAGACCGAGCATATCGCGAACAATCTCTGCCCCGACGACCTGACCCCGGTCGGCCTGAACAATGGCTTGATCGAGCAAGGACAGACCATCGCGCACAGAGCCTTCGGCGGAGCGGGCGATCAGGGCCAGACCATCAGCATCGACCAATGCACCCTCGGCCTTACAGATCCGGTCCAGATGCTGGGACAAGACATCGGGCTCAACGCGGCGCAGGTCAAAGCGCTGGCACCGCGACAGGATGGTCACCGGCACCTTGCGAATTTCGGTTGTGGCAAAGATGAATTTGGCGTGCGGCGGCGGCTCTTCGAGCGTCTTCAACAGGGCGTTGAAGGCGCCCTTGGACAGCATGTGCACCTCGTCGATCACATAGACCTTGTAGCGCGCCTCGACCGGGCCATAACGCACGCTGTCGAGCAGGTCGCGCATATCGTCCACGCCAGTGCGGCTGGCGGCGTCCAGTTCCAGCACATCCATATGGCGGCCATCGATAATGGCGCGGCAGTGACGGCCTTCTTTCGTCAGATCAACGCTAGGGCCAGCTGTGCTGGACCCATCATCGAAATTCAGGGCTCTGGCGAGCAGGCGCGCGGTCGTGGTCTTACCCACCCCGCGTACACCGGTCAGCATGAAGGCGTGAGCGATCCGGCCCGAGGCAAAGGCGTTGGTCAGGGTGCGGACCATGGCCTCTTGGCCGATCAGATCCTCAAAGGTGCGCGGGCGATATTTGCGGGCCAGCACCTGATAGGCCGCGCCGGGCACGGAATCGCCGCCCTTGAGAGGCGCGGCAACAACCGCCGCAGGGGCCGGGGCCGGCTCTCCAAACATATCGTCGGTATTTTCATCGCGGACGGGGGCTTCAGCCTCTACCGTTTCGTCCTGATCCCAAGGGGGGGCATTTGGGTCAACCGGCTCGGTCATTTCAGGCTCGGCCCTCGGTTGGCCCGGCACCGTCGGGCGGCGGGTCCTGACACTCTTGGAACGGCGCGTCGCCTGAGCGCAGAAGCAAATGGGTGGAGACTGGCGACGACCCGGAGCGAAACTCGTTGCGGCTGCTTCCTTCCGGACCTGACCGGATTGGCGAGGACTCCGCCCGCCACCAATCTCCACGCCCTATATGTCAAGGCCAAGGCCTCTATGCAAGGGGCGAGGACTTATCGATGAACGCCCCCTACCCCGGCTTCGCCGGTACTTCCCCCAGAGGGGGAAGATTTGCTTTGGTCGATCTTCCCCCTCTGGGGGAAGTGGCGCGAAGCGCCGAAGGGGGTCTTGTTTTAAAGTCTCCTTCACCCAACCCTACGGCAGCTCCGAAAAGGTCATGCCCGCCTTGGCTTGCAGGCGATGGATCAAGGCATGGCCGAGGGCGGCGGCTGGGGTCCAGATGCCGCCGGGGGTTTGGGTGCGGTTCACGTCCAATGCCAGACATAGGGCGCTTTCGGCGATCATCTTGGAGGTGCAGCCATAGCCGGGATCCTTGTCACCGGTCACGACCACCTTCAGTTCCTTGCCGTCCTTGGTTTCACCCGCAAACAGGACGTCGAAATGGCCGGTTTCACGCTCGTGCTGCGATGGGCCTTGGCCGGGCTTGGGCAGGGCAAAGCGCTGCAGAAGGGCGCGGGTTGGACCGAAGGCCAGCAGGCCATTTTGGATATTGGTCTGGCCGGTCATGGCCTTGGCCTTCTTACGACCCGTCTCGCCGGACCCGGCTAGCATCATCTCGTCATAGATCAGGTCTTGGCCATAGGCATGGCCGAGCAGGAGGTTGGAGCGGTGCACGACCTTGGTGTTGATGGCGGCCATGACGAAGGGGGCGGACCATTGGTCCAGGCTCTGGTCCTCGGTCACGCCGTCGCCGCTTGGCTGGGCGGGGCCATGGAAGCCACCGGCTAGGGCGAAGGGGTTGGCCATAACGGTCGCCTGGCTTGGCTCGCGGCGAATGGCCTCAAAGGTGGCGAGCATGCTGGCGACCGTGCCGCCAGAAAAGCCGCCCTTCATCTTGCGCACCCGGCCCCGGACGCGGGGCAGGGGGGTGCCGAACCGCGCCTTGGCCAGATCTTGCAGATAGAAGACCCCCAGATCGAACGGGATGGAATCAAAGCCGCAGGAAAAGACAATCCGCGCGCCAGAGGCGGCGGCGCGGTGCGAATGGGCGGCGATCATCTGGGCCATCCAAGCCGGTTCGCCGCATAGGTCAACATAATCGGTCCCGCTGTCGGCGCAGGCGATGACAAGGCCCTCGCCATAGAGTTGGTAGGGCCCAACGGTGGTCACCACGACCTTGGTCTGCAGACACATGGCGCTCAGCGAGGCAGGGTCTGACGCATTGGCGGTGATCATGGCAAGGCTGTCTGGAGCGCCGATGGCCTTACGCACCTCATCCAGCTTGGCATTGCTGCGCCCAGCAATGGCCCAGCGCACAGGCCCATCGACCCCATAGGTGGCGAGCATATGCTCGGCCACCAGCCGACCGGTAAAGCCGGTGGCGCCATAAACGATCAGGTCAAAGGCCCGTTCTGAAGTGGGAGTAGATTTTGAGGCCTTGGCCATGGGAACAGACTTTCATTGCGCTGAAGTTCAGGGTGCAAGGTCTGCTAACTGTCCCGATGGGTCAAGGCCGCCCCCCTTCCCCCGCTTTGCCGTGAACATCCTCGTCCTTCGACAGGCTCAGGATGAGGATGAATGGGA
>CAISGS010000236.1 GCA_903884915.1 uncultured Caulobacteraceae bacterium
CACTTAGACCTTCAGTCTCGGCCACCCACCGGCCCTCAATGGTCACGGGCTGAGCGGGCTTGACAAGGGCTGGCACACCAAGGCCCCGCAGATCAGGCTGAGAGAGGGTTGAGCGGCCTTGATAGACCAGTTGGCCATCGGACCTGCGGCCCCAACCAAAACGACCCATCAGCGCGCCAAGCGCGATATTGGCGTCGCCGTCCTGCTTTGTCAGATGGGCCTTGACCGTCAGGGGCTGAACCGTCGCAAAGAGCGGCATGTCACCCAGACCCAGAACGGTGGCAGCCGTTCGGTCAAGCTTGGCCGTGAACCCCACATCAAGCTGATCTGCGGTCAGCAGCGTCAAATCACCGACCAAGGCCCCTGCCTTGACTCGCCCGCGCCATTGATCACCCCTGCGATCCAGAACAGCCGAAAGGTCAAAGGCCGCAGCCTTGGCCGATACCGGCAAGCCATAGCGGCGCAGTCCTCCCGCCGCGACCTGACCATCGATGGTCACACGGCCGGCATCGCCGAGGGTCCAACTGACATTGCCTGACGCCGCCCTACTGTCGAACCGGCCCCACCCGCCTAAACGATCAAGGGTGAACTGACCGGTGGTCGGGACAGGATTGTGGGCATCAAGGGCGATAACGCCATCCAGCGCCAAGCGACTCGGCGCTCCCGCTGGGCCGCCAAAGGGCAGTTGATAATCGATATTGCCGTCGAAAATGCCGACCTTGGCCAACCCCGATGCGGAGAGCCCACGATTGTCACCGCTGACCTTGACCATGCCGCGCTGTAGGTCGAGGCCCAGGGCGACCTTGCTGATACCGCCGTTGGTCACGGTTCCGGCAAATTGGTAGCCATAGTCCTTGGCCAAAACCACCTTGGTCGTCGGCCTTGTGATGGTGAAGGAGACGTCTGCATCGCCAGAGAAATCCCGCGCCTTTAAGGGGCTCTGCGCCAAGATGTTCAAGGGCTGACGATCGAGAATGTTCAAGATCTGGTCCGCCGGACCCCGCGCCCGGCCCTTAAACAGACCAGCTGCAGCGGGGCGGAACCGGGGATAGGACACAAGCCCTTCGCTGAGCGTCACGCCTTCCATAATCCCCGAGGCGACGGTCAGGTCGAAGCGGTTGCCTTGAACCATCGCCTTGCCACGGCCCTGCTCGATGGGGGGAAGCCCGGGGACGATGACAATGGTGACGCCATCGAAATCAAAGCCCACCTTCAGCATCTCATTGGTCAGTCCGCGTTTGGTTGTGCCTGCCGGTATGTCGACCGTGAGCTTGACGTTCGAAAGCGTGCCCTGCTTGAGCGCGGCCTTGACCCAATCGCGAGCCCCCTTGCCGACCGTATCGGGCCAGAACGGATAGGCCTGATCGACATTCGCCTTGCCATCAATCTGGGCCTTTAGCTTGGCACCCCACGTCCCTTGCGGCAGGCCATCCTTGCCAAGCGCCTGCATCAGATCACCGCTGGCCGTTACCTTTGCGCCCGCCAGAACCGCGCCAGCCTTGGCAAAATTCAAATGACCGGCTTCGGGCGTATAGCCGCCTTTGACATAGAGATTTGTCAGGGTCTGGGGCTCTGATTTGGGCACAAAGGCCATGACCGCTTGGGGACCCTTTAGCTCAAAGTCGAGGCGCGCAGGCTGTTTGTCGCGGCCCTCTGGTACCAGTCGCAACCGGCCCTTGATGTCCAACTGCAGGAGTGCGGCCTTGAGCTTGACGGAGGCTAGCTCGACCTCACCTGTGGAAGGATCGTAGGTGGCGCGGGCCTCAGCCCGATCAAAGCGCTGCTGGGCCTTGCCAAAGCGGATCTGGCCAGCGCCTGCGGTAAAGCTCACATCCGCAGCCCGGATCCCCTGATCGAGGGCATAGCTGAGCGAGCCTTGACCGTCGACCTGAGCATCTAGGGCCGAGAGCGGACGGGTGACACCCACCGAGGGAAAGATTTTGGCCGGGTTAAGGTGACTTATCTTGCCCGAGATAAAGGCTTCCTTCAGTCCCTCGGCGGCCTTGGCCTTGATCGCGAGCTCAGCGCGTTGATTGCCCTGCCCGAGCGCGACATCGCCAACCAGATCTAAGCGACCGATGGCCTTACGCAGGGCCAACCGACGCACATCGCCGGTCCAGGCCACTGACCCGCCGATCTGGCGCAAAGATAGGGCGCCGTTCGTCAGTTCGACATCGTGCAGGAAACTGGCCCACCGACCGCGCCTTGCCGGTCCGGTGACTTCTGAAAAAACTCGGCCCAGCAAGGTCAGTTCGTCAGGACGGCCCAGCGCCTCATACCCCAACTCGTAGCGGCCCTGTGGGGAGACACTGACCGCAATGAAAAAATCTGAGGCGGCAATGCGTCCGGGCGCGGGCGCGAAAACCAGAACCGAGTCCAAGGCCATGGCCGCTTGAACCCGACCTGCGCGCAGAACCTGTCGCCCTTTTTGATCGGTGACAGAGAGGTTCTCCATCTGGACACCCAAGGACTTGGCCTGCTCGAACCAGACGATCCCGACATGGCCCAGTTGCGCCTGGCCGCCCTTAACCTGGCGCTCGAGCCCGCTTATGATCATTGGCCGCAGGAAATCAGCGGAGATTGGCCCCTGGGCTAGGCGCATAGCCGCCACGCCAAACAGCGCGATCATCGCCAAGATCAAGACGACTGCAGCTTCAAGCCCATGCTTCAGCGCCGGTCTCAGCAACAGAAATATCTCCGTAAAGGCCGGGGAACGGCTGGACGTAGCGCCAGACAGACACCAAATATATCTAGAACATGGCCGCACCGAAAATCAGTGCGTTAACGATGGGATACGTCAATGACTGACCAACTCCAACCCGGAGATCACGCTCCAGCCTTCGATCTGGCCTCAGATGGCGAAAAAAACCTGTCTTCGAGCGATCTGCAGGGCAAAACGGTGGTCCTCTATTTCTATCCAAAGGACGACACGCCCGGCTGCACGAACCAAGCCAAGGGATTTTCTGCCCTGTCGGCGGATCTGGCCAAGGTCGGCGCCGTCGTGATTGGGGTGTCCAAAGACAGTGTCGCCAGTCACAAGCGTTTCCGTGCCAAGCACGAGCTGACCATCGCGCTGGGCTCCGATCCCGAAGGAACCACGATCGAGGCCTATGGGGCTTGGGTTGAAAAGAGCATGTATGGCCGCAGCTATATGGGCATTGAACGCTCAACCTTCCTCATCGACGGTTCAGGTGTGGTTCGCAAGGTCTGGCGCAAGGTCAAGGTCCCCGGACATGCCGAAGCCGTTCTCGCTGAGATTAAAGCGCTCTAGATTTTCGGAAATTTCAGATTTAACGGCCAGGTTTGACCCGGCTCTTTCGTCGGATTACAGACGATAAGAGTCGGGAATCTATGCATAATCATGAATATTGTTTTAACGTGAGGCTACGATAGCTATAGACTCTTAGTCCTTGATCATTGCATATCGCCTAAAGCAAAAACGGCGAGTATCCGAGACCATGACTAATGGCCACGTGGCGCGTTTCAAACAGGCCCTAGAGCGCCTATTTCCCGAGCGGCATCTGTATGTCCGTTCAGAAGGCGAACTGAAGAGCTTGGTTCTGACGCCGAAACGTCAGATGGCCATAGCTTCGGCCCTGCTCGCGCTTGGCCTTTGGCTAGGCGTGGCCACGACCTCGATGGCTATCAACGCCCTGTCCCTAAGCAATACTGACCGCGAAGTCGCCAAGACCCAGGCGAAATACGAACGTTGGATCGCGGACCGGCAGGCCCGTCTCAATAGCGCTGTGGCTCAGATCAACGCCAATAATGGCTCGATAGACCAACTGGCCAATAGCGTCGAAAAACGCCATGCCGCGCTGGCGCAACTGATGGGCAACTTCAAGGGTGTGCCGGGCGCAGAGGTGGCATTGGCTCCTTCAAAGTCTCTTAAAACCTCGCTCGGCGTTGCCTCTCCCATAGATCGGGTCCAGGCCGTCAGCATGGATCAGGAGCGTATGATCACCCGCGCTGAGAGCTTCGCTAAGACCCGCGCCGACCGTTTGAGACTGGCCTTTCGCCTGGCAGGCCTAAATCCGGTCAGCTATGCCGACCGCAACAGTTCGGCCAGCAGTGGCCTCGGCGGCCCCCTGATCGAGGCCAAGGATCCTCGCGCCCTAGCAGCAGTGTTGGATGTCGACGAAGATTTCGCGGAACGGATTCAGAGTGCGGCCAACAATATGGCCGATATGCGCGCTCTCAACCAAGCCGCTGAGCGCCTGCCCTTTGCCCGCCCGACAAACAGAACGCCGCAGTCTAGCGGTTTTGGCGTGCGCTTCGACCCCTTCACAAGACGCCCAGCCTTTCATTCCGGGCTAGACTTCACAGGCGGGTTCCTGACCCCCATTCAATCCACGGCGCCCGGTACAGTTTCCTTTACGGGCGTGCGTTCGGGTTATGGCAACACGGTCGAGATCGATCATGGCGCAGGGTTCAAGACGCGCTATGCCCACCTTCAGTCTATCTCGGTCAATACCGGCCAACGCGTCGCCGTTGGACAGCGCCTTGGGGCCATGGGCTCAACAGGGCGATCCACGGGCGTTCATTTGCACTACGAGGTCTGGGTCAATGGCCGGGCTCAAAATCCCAACCGTTTCGTAAAGGCAGGCGATTATGTTCAACAAGCGGGCTGATAACGAATCTTCCTTCCCGGCGCTGTCGGCGTCTTTGGACACAGCCGCACGAAAGTCTCACAAGGTTGCCTCCGTTATTGGAGATGATGTGACCATTGATGGCAGCATCTCTGGTCAGGGTGAGCTTCACCTCGACGGCACAGTTCGCGGTGAAATTACGGTTGAACGTCTGTCCATCGGTGAAACCGGACAGGTTGAAGGCACCGTGACGGCAGAGACGGTCGATATTCGCGGCAAACTGACCGGAACCATCTCGGCCAAGCAGGTCAAGCTCTATGGTACGGCCCATGTCGATGGCGACATCACCCATGAGCAACTGTCAATGGAACCGGGTGCCTATTTCCAAGGCCGCAGCCTAAAGTTCCAGCGCCAAATCACAGTCGCGGCCCACACGCCAACTGCCAGCGTCGGCCTAGACGGCTTTGCGGAGGACTAGGCTGATCCCCTAACCCTCCCGGGTTACGCCCACACGCTGGGCCAATGACGCGCCCATAAAGCTGTCGAGATCACCATCCAGAACGCCTTGCGTATCGGAGGTTTCCACGTCCGTGCGCAGGTCCTTGACCATCTGATAGGGCTGCAGAACGTAGGATCGGATCTGGTGACCCCAACCAATATCGGTCTTCTGGTCTTCTAGGGCCTGCGCCGCCGCCTCACGGCGCTGTAGTTCCAACTCATAGAGACGGGCGCGAAGCATTTTCCACGCCTCTTCCCGGTTCTGGTGCTGTGAGCGGCCAGATTGGCAGGCAACCGCCACGCCCGTCGGAATGTGGGTTAGGCGCACCGCAGAGTCAGTCTTGTTAATATGCTGGCCGCCGGCGCCCGAGGCCCGATAGGTATCAGTGCGCACGTCCGAAGGGTTGATATCGATCTCGATCGTATCGTCGACGACCGGATAGACCCAGACCGAGGCAAAGCTGGTATGGCGCTTGGCGGCGGAGTCAAAGGGCGAGATGCGCACCAGACGGTGGACGCCAGCTTCGGTCTTCAGCCAACCGTAGGCATTGTGCCCCTTGATCTGCAGGGTCACGGACTTGATCCCGGCCTGCTCACCTTGGGTTTCTTCGATCACCTCAAAGCTCATGGCGTGGGCGGTGGCCCAGCGGGTATACATCCGCAGGAGCATGCCAGCCCAGTCGTTAGACTCTGTCCCCCCTGCCCCGGAATTGATTTCGAGATAGGCGTCGTTGCTATCGGCTTCACCCGACAAGAGCGCCTCAAGCTCGGCACGGGCCGCCTGTTCCTTGATCGCCGCCAACTGCGCGCGGGCCTCGTCTAGCGAAGCCTCGTCACCTTCCGCATCGGCCATTTCGGCATAGCCGACCGCATCCTCAAGCTCACGCTCAAGGGTAAGAACCGCATTGATCTGACCAGACAGCTGGGTGCGTTCACGCATCACCGCTTGGGCCTCAGTGGGACGATCCCACAAGGTGGGGTCTTCTACCTTGGCATTGAGCTCGTCGAGCTTGCGCAGCGCTGGATCCCAGTCAAAGTCTCCTCCTGAGCAGTCCGATGGACTGCTCGATGTCGGCAGAAGCTGCCTCGACATCCGCTCTCATGATTGGCTCCTATGCATTGAAGGGGCGGCTTACCGTGCGCCGCGTCATAAGACAATGGACCCGTGCGATCAGTAGAGGCCCGACAGGTCCTCAGGCACCTTTTGCACCTTAGGCGGCGGCGGTGGCGGCGGTACCGATGGGCCCCCACCCCAAGCTTCGCCGTAGGGAACCGGGCCCTCGGGCGTTAGCTGAGCCTTGGGCTCGGTCCCCGGCCGGAAGGCTTCTCGAATACCGTTGACCAGAACGAACTTGGCATTCTTGGGCGGCTGAAAATCGCGATAGGGACTGCCGCGCAAGGCGGTCTGCATGAACTCGATAAAGATCGGCACAGCCGCTTGGCCACCCGTCTCATTGTTACCGAGCGAGCGATTGTCATCGTAACCGACAAAGACGCCGACGACGATCTCTGGTGAATAGCCGACAAACCAAGCGCTACGATATTCGTTGGTGGTTCCCTTCTTACCCGCCAAAGGACGGCCAAAGGAACTGACCTGAGCTGCCGTACCGCGCTGCACCACGCCCTGAAGCATGGAGGTGATCTGGTAGGCCGTAATGGGGTCTAGAACCTCGGTTCCGGCCGCAGGCAGATGCGGCGACTCCTCGCCCAAGAAGCCGACATTGCAACGCTCGCAATCGCGGCCGTCCCCCTTGAGCAAGGGCTTGCCTTCACGGTCTTGAACCAGCTCGATCAGGTGCGGCTCAATCCGGCGGCCACCATTGACGAACGGGGCATAGGCAGCGGTAAGCTTAAAGGGCGTTGTCTCACCAGACCCTAGCGACATGGCCAGAACCGGAGACATATCCTTGACGACGCCCATGCGGATCGCCGTCTCGCGGACCTTGTCCATGCCAATCGCCTGAGCTAGGCGCACCGTCATGGCGTTGCGAGACTGTTCTAGGCCCTTTCGCAGGACCAGATTGCCATAATAGTCCTTGGTGTAGTTCTCAGGCGACCAGTCCTTGTCAGCAGTCTCGCCCTTGATGGTAATCGGGGCATCAGCAACGACGCTTGCGGGGGTATAGCCATTGTCCAAAGCCGTCGCATAGACAAAGGGCTTGAAGGCCGAGCCCGGCTGACGCTTGGCCTGGGTCGCGCGATTGAACTTCGACAGGGAGAAACTATAGCCGCCGACCATGGCCAGCACCCGGCCTGAATAGGGGTCCATGGCGACGAGTGCGCCATTGACGGTCGGAATTTGCTTGAGGGCAAACTGTCCCGGCGATTTTCCCGGCGCGATAAAGATCAGGTCGCCAACATTAAAGCCCTTGGTCGCCCGCGCCCAGACCACGTCCTCTTCAACAATAAAACCGGTCTTGCCGTCTGTTAGCTGAACCTTGACCGGGCCCTTAGCGGCCTCAACAACCGCGATGACCCAATCACGGCGCTCATAGGGCGGCGTTAGGGCCTTGGCCTTCTTTTGCCAACCCTCTTGACCAAGCTCGACGCGTCCGACGGCCCCGCGCCAGCCGTGGCGGCGATCATAGAGCTCCAGCCCCTGCATGAGAGCAACGCGGGCAGCGGTCTGCAACCGAATGTCCAAGGTGGTACGAAGGTAATAGCCGCCCTCATTGACCTTGTCGCCAAGGGTCAAGATCGCGCGCTGACGAACCTCTTCGATGAAATAGTCCGCATCGCGATAGCGCGCGCGGCTGGGTTCGGCCTGAACCTTAAGGTCCGCAGCCATGGCAACCTTAGCCTCTTGCGGCGTGACCCAGCCTAGCTCAGCCATTTCGCCGATGATCCAGTTGCGGCGGCGTATGGCATTGGCCTTGTTGCGAACCGGCTGATAGTTCTGCGGCCCCTTTGGCAAGGCGGCCAGATAGGCCGTCTCCGCCAAGGTCAGGTCCGACAGGGGCTTACCGAAATAGTTATAGGCCGCAGCCCCGACGCCGAACGACCGGTAGCCAAGCCAGATCTCATTGAGATAGAGCTCTAAAATCTTAGGCTTGCTCAGCACCTGCTCTAGGCGATTGGCAAGGATCGCCTCTTTGAACTTGCGGCCAAAGGTAACGTCGCTGTTGAGCAGCACGTTCTTGGCCACCTGCTGAGTGATGGTGGATCCCCCCTCTAGGCGGCGGCCCCGGCTGACATTCAACACGTTCTTCAGAACCGCGCGGCTCAGACCCTGATAGTCGATGCCGCCATGCTCATAAAAGTTACGGTCTTCAGCGGCCATAAAGGCCTTCACCACCCGAGGCGGTATCTGATCATAGGGCACGAAGATCCGGCGTTCGCGCGAAAACTCACCGATCAGGGTGCCGTCCCACGCATAGACCCGCGTCGCGGTCGGGGGGCGGTAGTTCACAAGGTCTGAGGCATCGGGCATGTCGTGAAACAGCCAAGCGGAATAGACTGCCAAGCAAATACCAGCCGCAGCAATCAGGCTGAGGATGCTAACGCCTGCAATCGAAATCCAACGCTCAAACCGCTGCAAGACCCAGAACCTCCACGGGGCACCTCCACGGATGCCGAACCCGTACAGACGTCGATCTATCCCGTGTCGCGGTCAGAGGTAAAGCGCAAGAGGTTGAAAATTTAACGCAAAGCGTAATTGCGGCTCGGCGTGTGCCCGTTATCGAGATGCGACGCGCAACTCTTCGTCGAAATAGGCATCAATCGAGTCGCCAACAGAATCCATGAAATCCTGACGAGACTCGCGCTCGGCGAGAATGGCCTCATCTTCAAGATTGGTGATAAAACCCATCTCCAGCAACACGGCAGGAACGTCGGGCGCCAAAAGAACAACAAATCCCGCATCCCGATGACTGCGCGCCAATAGCTGCACATGATCATCGATCCGCGCCAACAAGAGTTGTGCAAAGGACGCAGAACGGTTCTTGGTCGCGCGCTGGGTCAAATCCAGCAGGATTTGCTTTACGGCCTTATCCTGAGCCGGAAGGTTCACATCATAGAACCAGTTGTTCTTCTCAAGCGCATTGCGCGCGGCCCGATCGGAGCCCTTGTCCGACAGGGTATAGACGCTCGCGCCGCGGGTCTGACTGTTCGCGCCTGAATCCGAATGGAGCGAGATGAAGAGGTCGGCATTGGCATGGCGCGCGACCTGAACGCGATTTTCCAAGGGGATGAAAACATCGGTGTCGCGGGTCAGGATCACCTTGTAACGGCCAGACCGGTCCAACCGCTCTTTTAGAGACAGGGCCGCGGCAAGATTGATGTCTTTCTCATTGGTCTCAGAACCCTTGGCACCGGGGTCGTGGCCGCCGTGGCCTGCGTCGATGACAATAACCTTCTTCAGACGCAGAGGCGCAACATAGGGGCGCGGCGTCGAGGTTGCCTTTTGTACGACCACAGGCTCAACCCGAACGGCTGGCGCAGGGGGCAACAAAACCGGTGAAGGGGTCTTAAAGGAAACAGGCGTCAGAACCGCCGGCTTGACCGCCACGACAGGCGCAATGGCCGTGACCGCAGTGGAAGACACAATATCGACGACATAACGATAGGCGGTTGAACCCTCGCTCGGAGGCAGCAAGAACCGGCGCTTAAC
>CAISGS010000237.1 GCA_903884915.1 uncultured Caulobacteraceae bacterium
TCCTTACGGAACGCCGCCTCGTTCATATGCAGATCGACCCGCTGACGGCCAATGGCGCTGGAGGCAAAGGCAATCTCGAAGGCCACTTCGAAACCATCGGCCGGGGTCAGGGAGGCGCGCTTGTCGCCGTCCACCACCTCAATGGGGGCTGTAATCTCAATATAGCGGCGCGGCGCATCTTGGCGACGCCGCCCTGCCCGGTCCAGAAGCTGCACGAAAGGCTCTGACGAACCGTCCATGATTGGCACTTCGGGGCCATCCAGCTCAACGACCGCATTATCGATCCCCAAGGCGCACAGGGCCGCCATCAGGTGCTCGATCGTCGACACTGTAACCTTGTCGGCATTGCCAATCACAGTGCCAAGTTGGGTCTGCACCACAGCCTCACCAGACACAGGCACGCGATTGTCGAGGTCCGTGACGTCAGTGCGCACAAACACAATCCCAGACCAAGCCGCTGCGGGACGAACCGCCACGCGCACATGTTGGCCCGTATGCAAGCCAAGGCCTGCAAAGATCGCCGGACTGGCGAGGGTCTGTTGATGCAATGACGCTATGGTCACGTCGAAACCTTCCAAAAGGGGGAGCGGCATTCGGCCACCCAAAACCCCAGTGTGGTTTATAAAGTTTGTTGCGGCGCGACAAAACAACTCCTGTTTCGGAATGTTTCGCGCTTAGGATATTGAAAATCCTAACAAAAAGAGGCCGCACCGCGACCTCAATTTCGTCTCAAAATGCAACAGGGATCCCTATTCAGGCACCCTCACAAAGGTTCCTAGTTTGCCAAGCGGCGCAGGAACGATGGGATTTCCAGATCATCACCGGCCTGCGGCTCAATCTCTTCGGAAGGGCGAACGGCTGCGTTCCCTGCGTTCTGATTGCGAAACTGCGGGATCGGGTCAGCGGCACGAGGCGCAATGACGGGATCTTGGCGCGGACGGCTGCCAAACAGGCTCAACCAACCGCTCTTTTGGCCGCGACGGTCATCGGTGATCCGTGGGTCTGGCTGCTCGTAATATTCGTTCTGCTCGACCTCTGGCGCACGCTGACCGTAGTTCATCGCCGAATGGGAGTCAGATGAGGTCCTTTGCGGCGAATAGCTAGCGGCGTCGGCGTCATAGGACTGATGATGGGCTGCGAGTGGCTCAATATCCAGTTCCGCCTGATCGCTATAGATCGGAGCCTCATAGGTCTCTTGCGGCGCGGGGGCTAGGGCCGCCGCAGCGCGCTGAACCAGATCCTGCTCAAAGGCTTGCGCAGGGGTCTGCATCATCACAGGAGCTTCCGCCTGGGCGGCGCGAGGCGCGGGCTCAGGGATACGCAGGGGCTCAGCCCGCGACAGGCCGCGCTCGACCTTAGGCTCGATGGCGGCGATAGAGGCACCGTCCATACCCGTAGCCACCACGGATACGCGGATCTTGCCGTCGAGCGACGGATCGAAAGCGGCACCGAAGATGATGTTGGCGTCAGCATCGACCTGGTCAGAGATGGCATTGGCCGCCTCGTCCACTTCGAGAAGGGTCATGTCCAGACCGCCGGTGACATTGACCAGCACAGCCTTGGCGCCCTTGAGGGACACTTCGTCGAGCAACGGATTGGCGATGGCATTTTGCGCGGCGAGCAGGGCGCGATCTTCACCCGAAGCCTCGCCCGTACCCATCATCGCCTTGCCCATCTCGGTCATCACGGTGCGGACGTCAGCAAAGTCGAGATTGATCAGGCCCGGCAGGACCATCAGGTCGGTGATCGAGCGCACGCCCGAATGGAGCACCTGATCGGCCATGCCAAAGGCTTCGGCGAAGGTGGTGCGCTCATTAGCAACGCGGAAGAGGTTCTGGTTTGGAATAACAATCAGCGTGTCGACATAACGCTGCAGCTCGGCGATCCCGGCATCGGCCAGACGCATCCGGTGACGGCCTTCGAACTGGAAGGGCTTAGTCACAACGCCGACGGTCAGGATACCGCGCTCACGGGCGCACTTGGCAATGATCGGGGCCGCACCGGTACCGGTACCGCCGCCCATGCCTGCCGTGATGAAGACCATATGGGCACCGTCGAGATGCTCGCCAATTTCGGGCGCGGACTCTTCGGCGGCAGACATGCCGACTTCTGGATGGGCCCCGGCCCCGAGGCCTTGGGTCACTTGGACACCCAGTTGGATGCGGCGATCGGTCTTGGAGAAGGCCAGTTGCTGAGCGTCGGTGTTGGCCACCACGAACTCAACACCCTCTAGGCCCGCATCAATCATGTTGTTCACGGCGTTGCCACCGGCACCCCCGATACCGAACACCACGATCCGGGGCTTCAATTCCGTCGTACGCGGAGCAGACAATTGAATAGCCATCGACCAAAACCCTTCGAACCAACCTCGGCGAACCGCCCGCTAGGTGCATTTGTGGATAAGGTTAATTAAACAGCCACAATGCTTAACGCGCGATTAACTCAATAGGCTGAGTCGGGCTTTGGTCGAGCCTTTTGGTGCAAAATTTGTGCATTGTCAGTGGGTTCCCGAATCATGTCCGGCGAAACCCGCTGTAAATTCATGTCAATGATTACGATCGCTAGCCGCAGCGGTCATGAACAGATTTCGATCTTTAGAGGTTGTCGCTTAACCATGCTGCGATTCTCGTCAGGGTCCCTGATGATGGATCGAGCTGTTGGGTACGGTTGCGCCCACCGGTCAGGGCCTGGGTCGAGACCGCTTCACGCGGACCAAAGGCCGAACGATGCAGAACGCCTGCGGCGGCACAGAAGGCTGGACCCGAGGCGGAATCGGCCAGATGCGGCACGCGGCGCGGACGGCCTAAGCGGACAGGGCGATCAAAGACCCGCACGGCCACTTCACGCACGCCCGCGAGTTGACTGGCCCCACCGGTCAGAACAATGCCTGCACCGGCCTCTACGGGCGCGCCAGAGGCCTTGAGGCGCTCTCGCAGCAGTTCCAGCGTCTCTTCAACGCGCGGTGCGATAATGCCCTTGAGCAGCGAGCGTGGGGCCACGACGGGGCCTGCGCCTGGATCATCCCCACGTGGCGGGGCCTCGATCATTTCGCGATCTTCATTGGCACTGGCAATGGCCGAGCCATGCAAGGTCTTGATCCGCTCTGCCCCGGCGATGGAGGTCGATAGGCCACGAGCAATATCAGCGGTCACATGGCTGCCGCCGACCGCAAGAGAGTCGACATGGACCAGCGAGCCATTGGCAAAGACGCTGACCGAGGTCGAGCCACCGCCCATATCAATACAGACGCAGCCCAGATCCATCTCATCCTCCTCCAAGGCCGCCAGGGCCGACGAGAAGGGGGCGGCGACGACGCCGAGGAACTGAAGGTGCGCGCGCTCAACGCAGTGGCTGAGGGTCTGGAAGGCTTGATCGGCAATGGTCACCACCAAGAGCTCAAGACCCAGAGCGCGGCCGGTCATGGCGCGCGGATCACGGATGCCGCGCAGGCCATCAACAGACCAGGCGATGGGCAAGAGGTGAATAGGACGACGGCCCTGACAACGGACCTGATTGACCGCCGCCGTAATGGCGCGAGACAGGTCATGATCCGAAATGGGACGGGCACCCAATGAGACCTGCGTACGAACGCGGCTGCTGGACAGTTGACCGCCAGCGGTCGTGACGGTCACGCCCTGAACATTAACACCGGCAACGGTCTCGGCCCGCTCAACGGCTTGAGCAATAGATTGGGTGGCCTCTTCGAGATTGATGATCGCACCGCCGCGGACACCGCGCGATTGCACATGGCTGACGCCAACGGTCTGGAGCGTCCGGTCTTCACGCCGGATGCCATCCGGCTTCATGATGAAGCAGGTCACCTTGGACGCACCAAGATCGACAGCAGCCACAACAGGCTGACGTCCGGCCAAGGCCTTGAGGCCTTCACGGGCCTCGCGGCGGTCGTCTAAACGCGACATTCTGTCGAACTCCCCCACATCACGCACCCCCTGCTATCAGGCCGTCGGGGGCTGAGCCCGCCCTTGGCCTTATGGCAAGCGCTTCGGGATTGCGCAGATCGATACGTTCAAATCCCAAGTCCAAAATTTGCGATTTTTGATCGATCTGATCCAGTTGAATCAGGGCCGAATCTTCGCCCACCGCAGGCAGTTGGATGATCCCGCCGTCCTTAAGACGCAGGTCCCAGCGGCGTTGATCAACACGCACCAAGGCCTCCAGTCGCGACACCAATCGCGGACGAGACAGGACCATCGGCATAATGACCGGCGCCGCTTCGTTTGCGCCGACACCGACCACCAAAGGCAGATTGCTAAAATTGACCGGATTGGCCTCTTGAATGACCTTGCCCTCGACATCGACGACCTTGGTCTGACCCTGATTTTGCCAAACCGCGAGGCGCTGACGCTCAACGATGGCGATCACAAGGGTATCGGGCAAGAGACGAACGACCTTAGCCGACTTGACCCAGCCCACCGCCTCAACCTTGGCCTGAAGGGCCTTCAGATCCAGAGTGAGAATGGGTTCATCCTGATAGAGGCCTGTGGCAGCGATGACGTCGGCCTGGGCCATGCCCGATGTGCCCTGCACATGGACGTCCCTGACCTTAAAGCCCATGGCGCTGGTCTGGGTCTCGAAGGTGGATGTGATACCAGAGGCAATCTTCTGAGGCCTGTCACCAGTCACAAGGACAATCAGTCCGGCCAGAACCAGAACGCCGCCAAGCAGGCTGATGGTCTGAACAGGGCTTAAGGAAAAGCCGCCGAGGCCTGCAAGCCGGTCGCGATTATTGGCAGAGGCTTGGGCAGCAGCGGTCCGAGGCCGAGGGGCGGTCTTTGGCGGAGCCACATTGCGATTGGCCACCGTGGCGGCGAATTTGGCGCGTGGGTCGGCTGGGCGACTAGATCCCGCTCTTACCCCTCCCGCCATAAGCCTGCTCCACGATCCACAAGACCAAGTCATCGAACCCGATTCCGAGATGGGCCGCCTGCTCAGGAGCGAGCGACGTCGGCGTCATACCGGGCTGGGTATTAACCTCCAATAGGACCAGAAGGTCGTTAACGTTGTCATAACGAAAGTCACTTCGTGTAACACCTTGGCAACCTAAAGCGCCGTGAGCGGCCTCTGCCATACGTAATGCGCGCTCAAAAGCCGGCTTGGGCATGTCGGCCGGCATGATGTGCGTCGATCCGCCCTCCCCGTACTTGGCGTCATAGTCATAGAAGCCCGTGCGCGAGACAATATCGGTGACCGTCAAGGCCTGTTGGCCCATCACGGCGACCGCCAGTTCCTGTCCGGCAATATAGGGCTCGACCATGACCTCCTCGCCGAAAGTCCAGTCCGGTGCCACCACCTGCTGAGGCGGTCCATTGGCCCCTTCGAAGACCAGAAACACACCAACAGACGAGCCCTCTGCATTGGGCTTAACCACATAGGGCGGGGCCATGACGTGGGATTTAGCCACGTCGAAACGGTTAAAAAGTCCGCCACCCGGAACAGTGACGCCTGCGGCTGCGAGCACAGCCTTGGCCTTGGCCTTATCCATAGCCAGCGCCGAGGCCAGCACGCCTGAGTGGGTATAGGGCAGGCCCAGCGTCTCCAGCACGCCCTGAACGCAGCCGTCCTCGCCCCAAGCCCCGTGTAGCGCGTTGAACACCACATCGGGCTTGGCTGCCGTTAAGACCTGCGCCAGATCGCGGCCTGCATCGATACGGCTGACCCGTGCGCCCAACCGCTCCAGCGCATCGGCACATTCACGCCCTGACACCAACGACACCTCGCGCTCGGACGATAGGCCGCCCATCAACACGGCCACATGACGTCCTGCCAAAGGAAGGCTCATTCTACGCACTCCAAACCCAA
>CAISGS010000238.1 GCA_903884915.1 uncultured Caulobacteraceae bacterium
ATATGCCCAACTCTGGCGCAAACAGACCCGCGATCAGGGTGAGGGGGACTGAAAACGGGTAGCGAGCTTCCTCGTGCTTCGACAGGCTCAGCATGAGGAAGACTTAGAGGCCTGTTCCATTCATCCTCATCCTGAGCCTGTCGAAGGACGAGGATGTTCCACGAACGATGCGCCGGAGCGCAAGGGTCTGGTTCCCCGCCTTCGCGGGGAAAACGGACAGAAGAGCGAGGATACCCCCCGACCCTAGTCGCGAACCGATTTGGTCTTGATGTTCAACTGACCCGCAAGACCTGCCGAGCGATGGTGGCTGATGGCCTGCATCTCTGGCGACATCGACATGGCCCGGAATGCGGCGAGGGATGGATATTCGGCCAGGCCGACCATGTCCCAAAGGTCCTCGACCTCGCCCAGCATCAGACCGGTCACGTCACCGCTAAAACGGATCTTGCCGCCCAGGCCCTCGACCAACTTCGTGACCGCCGCGCCATAGATGTCATAGGCCTCCTTACCGGTCATGTCGGGGTTGGAGCCGTCTTCGTAGGTGGCCTTGGGTTTGAACCTGAGCAGATTGACCATCACGAAGGGGCCATCCTCCTCGGCTGTGAAAAAGGCCTTGGCCTGCGCGGGCTCGGGATAGACGGCGTTGACGACGTTCATGATGGTATCCTCCAGACATTTGTTTTGACATGGATAGCGCCATTAACCGCCTTCATCGTCAAGCCTTGGATTGACCTAGAGGCCTACAGGGCCATAATTTGGCACGCAAAAGGCCATAAGCGCCACGGCAACCATAGGAACCCTCAGGGTCATGATCAAAGCTACTCTTATGCGGACCATCACCACCCTGATGACCAGCCCCAAGCTGCGTCAGACCGCCCGCAAGACCCGCGCGATGGTTCGGCAACTGAAGGGGGCCCGCCCCATCGTGCACTATTTCCATGAGGCCGCCGATCCCTATAGCCATCTGACCGCCCAAGCCCTTGGACGGTTCGCCGCCCGCTATGATGTGGAGCTAAGCTGCCATCTGGTCCCTGCCCCGATTGAGGCCGCAGCGCCAGAGCGGGAGAAGCTGGCCGGATGGGGCCTTCGCGATGCGGCGCTGCTGGCCTCTGTCAATGGGTTAGACCTTCCGGCCAATGCGGCCCTGCCCTCAGACGAGATGACCGTTCTGGCCAATCGCGCCCTGACCGCAGCCCTTGAGAGCGGAGCCTTCCTGTCGGACGCGGTCAAGATCGGCGCGGCCCTGTGGTCGAATGACAAGACCGCCCTGTCCAGCCTAACCCTATCCACCCCTGAAGCCGCCAAGACCCAGCAGGAGCAGGGCCAAGCCCTTCGTCTGTCGCTTGGGCACTATCTGGGGGCCACCTTCCAGTTTGAAGGCGAATGGTACTGGGGCATTGACCGCCTGCACTTCTTGGAAAGCCGCCTGACTCAGCAGGGTTTGGACCGTACCGGCGGCGCACCCAACTATCCCGCCCACGAGATCACCCTCGGCGCAGTACCCAAGGCCAAAAGCAAGACCGCCAAGCCGCAGCCCGTGCTGCACGCCTTCATCTCGTTTCGCAGTCCCTATAGCTATATCTGCCTGCCGCGCGCCAAGGCCTTGGCCGATCACTATGGAGCAGAGCTTCGGCTTCGGTTTGTCATGCCGATGGTCATGCGCGGCCTGCCGGTGCCGCGTGCGAAACAGTACTACATCAGCACGGACACCAAGCGCGAAGCCGAGCGGGTCGGTCTACGCTATGGCACCATGGTCGATCCGGTGGGCCTAGGCGTCGAACGCGGCCTGGCCGTACTGCATCACGCGATCCAAGAGGGGCACGGCTACGACTTTGCCCTGTCGTTTACGCAAGGCGCCTTTGCCGACGGGATCGATGCCACGACCGATGCCGGGCTAGGCCAGATGGCGAAGCGCGCGGGGGTGAGCGATGCCACCGTCAAGGCCGCTCTGGCCGATGAGGGCTGGCGCACCATGGCTGAGGCCAATCGCGAAGAGATGTTCGCTGGCGGTCTTTGGGGCGTGCCGTCCTTCCGCATCAATGACGGCGAGGCCCGCTGGGGTCAGGACCGGCTCTGGGCGATTGAGCAGGACCTGATTGCCGCCCTTTGACCAAGAAAAAGGGCCCCTGCTTTCGCAGAGGCCCTTGGTCTTAAATCAAGCGTCTAGATCTTACATGCGCTCGATGATTATGGCTGGGGCCATGCCGCCAGCGGCGCACATGGTGACCAGACCGCGCTTGAGGTCGCGGCGTTCCAACTCATCCAAGATCGTGCCGATCAGCATGGAACCGGTCGCACCGATCGGGTGACCCAGAGCCATGGCACCGCCATTGACATTGACCTTATCGCGGTCGAGGCGCAGGTCGCGGATGAACTTTTCAGCCACCACGGCGAAGGCTTCGTTGATTTCCCACAGATCGATATCGTCCACGGTCAGACCAGCCTTGGCCAGAGCCTTACGGGCCGCAGGGACCGGGGCGTTCAGCATCAGGGTTGGGCTGTCACCCATATTGACCGAGGTGATAACGCGGGCGCGTGGCTTCATGCCATGCTTGGCGGCATAGGTCGGCGACGCGAGCAGCAAGGCCCCAGCGCCGTCCACAACGCCGGACGAGTTGCCTGCATGGTGGATGTGCTTGATGTCGAGGCCGTTATGGACCTGCAAGATCAGCTTGCGATAGGTGGTGCCCTTATCGTCGAGCGGGAAGTCGGCCATGGCCTCGAAAGAAGGCTTCAGCGCGGCCAGACCTTCGCGGGTGGTCTGGGGACGAGGGAACTCTTCGCGGTCGAGGGCCAAGGTGCCGTCTTCACGGAACACGGGAACCAGGCTCTTGTCGAAGCGGCCTTCGGCGATGGCGACGGCGGCGCGGCGCTGGCTTTCGAGGGCCAGATCGTCCACGGCTTCGCGGCTGATGCCTTCCAAGGTGGCGATCGCGTCAGCGCAAACGCCTTGATTGGACTGAGGGTGGCTGGCGCGCAGGCGCAGATTGCCACCGTCCATCATGGGCGGGCCGTCATCGCTGGTGCGGCGACCAGCCATCGACATCATTTCGCAGCCACCGGCCACAACCAGATCTTCCATGCCAGCCATGATGGTGGCAGCGGCCAGATTGACCACGGTGATGCCTGAGCCGCAGAAACGGTCGAGGGTCACGCCGCTCGAGCGGACATCATAGCCAGCGTCCAGAGCCGACATGCGGCCCATATCGCCGCCCTGAGCGCCACGCTGCGAGCTACAGCCCCAGATCACATCGCCGACATCGGCGGTGTTGAGATTGTTACGCTCCTTCAGCGCCTTCAGGACCGTGGCCCCAAGCTGCTGAGGGTGAATGTCGGCGAGCGCGCCCTTGCCGACCTTGCCAATACCGCGCGGGGTGCGGCAGGCGTCGATGATCCAAGCTTCAGTCATGATCTTCTCCCAGTTTCGGTCTTAAGATTGAAAAGGACGTCCTAGCCCTTTTTGGCGGTGAAGGCGGCGATCCGGGCTTGCATATCCGGCCCAACGCCCTCGTTTTGATAGACTTCATAGGCCAGACCCGCCGATAGGGACAGGCCGTCCGTACCTGTGAGCAACCGCTTGTTGGCCCGGTGGCTGAAGGACGAATTGGCTAGCACCTGATCGACAAAGGCCTCAACGGCTTCAAAGAAACCTTCGTCCGGAAGGCACTGATTGGCAAGGCCAATGGCGGTGGCTTCTTGGCCGCTTAAGGTCGCACAGGTCAGCATCATCTCCATGGCCTTGGCCTGGCCGACACGGCGCGGCAGACGCTGGCTCATGCCCCAGACAGGGGTCAGGGCCCATTTGGCATGGGTGTCGGCGAACTTGGCATTGGCCGAGGCGAGGATCACGTCACCCGCGAGGGCCAGTTCCAGCGCGCCTGTGTAGCAATGGCTGTGAACCGCTGTGATCACCGGCTGAGGCAGATTGGCCAGACGCTCGATGACGTGGGATTGAAAATTGGCACGGGGCAAGCGCTCGCCCTTGGCAATGTCGCCCAGATCGTGCCCGGCGGAGAAACAGCGGCCCGCGCCGCGCAGCACCACACAGCCGATCTCATCGGTCTGCTGTTCCAGCGCCGCCAGATGGGCGTTCAGATCTTGGAAGACCTCGACATTGAGGCTGTTGAGCTTATCGGGCCGGTTGATGGTCAAGGTGGCCATACCACCGCGGTCCTGTCGTAATACGGTCTCGCCCATGGTCTTTTTGCCTCCCTGACGCTGTGAAGGGTTATCTCCCTGATCAGCGATTATCTACTGTTCCCAATCCCAGCCACTTGTCCAGCCGTGCCGTCACGTCAAGCGATGGCTTTCGTTGCAGAACTTCATCTCTTTTGCTGACAATCGCCCCATCCCGGTCAAAATAACCCAAGACAGGCCCCGGTCCGGTCGATAATCAATCTCTACCCCATTGGAGCTTGCCATGACCGACCAGACCGCTTCACCGCCACACGACGCCCTGTCCCAGACCCTAGGCCTGCAACGGATCATCCTGATGGATGCTGAGACCGGACGGGCCAAGCTGGAATATTTGGCTGGACTGCATATGTGCCATTCGGGCGGCGTGGTTCAGGGCGGGTTCATTACCGGCTGGCTGGATGCGGCCATGGCCCACGGCATTATGGCGGTCACCGGCTTTGACTACA
>CAISGS010000239.1 GCA_903884915.1 uncultured Caulobacteraceae bacterium
AGTGACCCACGATCCGCAGGTCGCGGCCTATAGCGACGCCATTATTCTGTTTTAGGCTGGTTAGTTCATCTCCGCCCGGACCTTGGCGCGCAGGACGTCGATGGGGGTTAGGCCCCGGTCGGTCTTGAAGTGCCAATAGGTCCAGCCGTTGCAGGCGGGGGCGGATTGGACGAGGGCTCCGAGCTTGTGGATCGAGCCGGAAACATCGCCGATGGCCAAGCTGCCATCCGCGCGAACGCGGGCCGCGTGCTCACCCTTGGCGCAGAACAGCTTGTCACCGACGCGCAGAAGACCGGCCTCGACGATGCGGCCAAAGGGCACGCGCGGTTCAGAGCGCTTAGAGCCCATGACGTCCAACTCGGCGGCGGTGACGGGGATGACCTTGGAAATCCGCTCGCGGGCGAGGTTGAAATAGGTTTCTTCGCGCTCGATACCGATGAAGTGCCGGCCCAGACGCTTGGCCGCGGCCCCGGTCGTGCCAACGCCGAAGAACGGATCGAGGACCACATCGCCCGGCTTGGTCGAGGACAGCAGGACGCGGTGCAGCAGGGCTTCGGGCTTTTGGGTCGGGTGACCCTTATTGCCGTCGGCGTCCTTGACCCGCTCGTCACCGGTGCAGAGCGGCAAGGACCAGTCCGAACGCATTTGCAGCTCGTCATTGGCCATCTTCATGGCGTCATAATTAAAGGTGTAGCGCTTGGCCCCTCGGCTCTTGGACGCCCAGATCAGGGTCTCGTGCGCATTGGTAAAGCGCGTGCCCTTGAAGTTCGGCATGGGGTTGGTCTTGCGCCAGATCACATCGTTCAAGATCCAGAAGCCGAGGTTCTGCAGCACGGTGCCGACGCGGAAAATATTGTGATAGGAGCCGATGACCCACAGGGCCCCGTCATCCTTGAGCACTCGCTTGGCTTCGGTCATCCAGGCGATGGTGAACTTGTCATAGGCCTCGAAGCTGGCAAACTGGTCCCAGGCATCGTCGCAGGCATCGACCTTGGAATTGTCTGGGCGATGGAGGTCGCCGCCGAGCTGGAGATTATAGGGCGGATCAGCAAAGACCAGATCCACCGACTTGGAGGGGAGCTTGGCCAACTGTTCGATACAGTCGCCGAGGATAAAGGTTTCGGGCCCGAAGGTCATGACGTCGCTCCACGTTTGAATCCCCATCAATGAGGGCGCGTGGTTAAACTCCGGTTGAGAAGCATGGTTAATGCGGCGTTTGTAGATCCTGTTTTTGCTTCGTTTTCTTGTGCCGGGGCGTCATTGCGAGGCGCATCGCGCCGAAGCAACCCAGGGGAATATCACTTGAGATTCCTGGCAGACCCCTGGGTTGCTTCGCTACGCTCGCAATTACGCGGGTAAATGAAAGCCCCTTCCCCCCTTGAGGGGGAGAGGGTTGGGAGAGGGGGGTGTTCATCCACGAGCCTCTCCGCCACGTTCCCCCCTAAGGCGGGGATCCAGTGGGCCGCTTCCCGCCTGAGTGAAAGGGTCTGGGTCCCCGCCTGCGCGGGGAACACGGGGGAACTAACAAGGCCCTCACCCACCGTCTATTATCATTGTCCTCACGCTTAAGCAGGCGCAGCGGGGGTGTTCGTGAGACGTTGTTTTCCGCGTCATTGCGAGGTGCATCGCGCCGAAGCACCCCGTGGGAACATCCGCAAAGGTCCGTGTCAGCCCCCTGGGTTGCTTCGCTATGTTCGCAATGACGCGGTTATAGAAAGCCCTTTCCCCCCTTGAGGGGGAGAGGGTTGGGAGTGGGGGGTGTTCATCCACCGCCACCTCCGCCGCGTTCCCCCCTAAGGCGGGGATCCAGTGGGCCGCTTCCCGCCTGAGTGAAAGGGTCTGGGTCCCCGCCTGCGCGGGGAAAACGGAAGTAAGAAGCAAGCCCCGCGACCCTCCGGGATCGTTTCTTGATCTTTGCCCGCCGCAGCGGCAATCTACGATCTATTCCTCAAACTGGCAGATGTTCAAATGACCGACCGTATCACCTCGCCCTTCGGCAACTTTACCCCCGCGCGTAATGTCGTCGCTGGCCACGATTTGAGCGGGAAGGTCGCGATCGTCACGGGCTCAGCCTCGGGCATTGGCGTTGAGACCGCCAGAGCCCTGGCCGAAGCCGGCGCGGAGGTGGTGCTGGCAGTGCGCAATGCAGTCGCAGGCGCTGAGGTCGCCGCCGATATTGCCAAGACGGCCAAGGGGCCGAAGCCGCGTGTAGAGCTTGTCGACCTGTCTGATTTTGCCAGCATCCGGGCCTTTGGCCAACGCTGGGGCACCAAGCCGCTCAATATACTGATCAATAATGCCGGGGTCATGGCCTGTCCTCAGACCTATACGGCGGATGATCTGGAGATGCAGATCGGCACCAATCATTTTGGCCACTATCTGTTTTCGCTGCAATTGGCGCAGGGGCTGGTTCAGGGCGCGCAGGCGAGCGGCAGCGAAAGCCGCCTCGTGGCCCTCTCCTCAATCGCCCATCGCATGTCAGCGGTCGATTTTGATGACCCCCATTATCGCACCCGGCCCTATCAAAAATGGCAGGCCTATGGTCAGGCCAAGACGGCTAATAGCCTGTTCGCGGTTGGGTTCCATCAGCGCTTTAAGGATCAGGGCGTCATGGCCAATGCCGTCATGCCCGGCGGCATCATGACCCCGCTTCAGCGCCATTTGCCACGTGAAGAAATGATCGCCATGGGCTGGATGGATGAGGCCGGCAAGGTTGCTGATGGTTTCAAGACCACCGAACAGGGGGCCTCGACCTCGGTCTGGGCGGCGGTGGGACCGGAACTGACCGGGATCGGCGGGCTCTATCTGGAAAATTGTGCTGAGGCGGTTCCGGCGACCAAAGACAATCGCTTTGTCGGGGTCGAGCCTTGGGCGCTCGATGCTGAGGCCGCTGAGAAGCTATGGGACCTGTCGGTTAAGACCTGCAGCATTGGCTAGGTCCGCTAGCAAACCTCGCCAAGGCCGCGAGGATGGCCTAGAACCGCCTCATGTCTGATCAAAATCCCGTTCCGCCGCCGACAGAGACCCTGTCTTTTGATTTCATCCCCACCCGTGCGGCGGGATTGCAGCGCCTGAGCGAATTTTTGCCGCGCGCAGGCAAGGCCTATGCCTTCGAGCGTAACTATGACTGGGGGCCGGAGCACCGCAGCAATATTTCGGGCCTGTCGCCCTATATCCGCCATCGGCTGATCACTGAGGATGAGGTCTTTGCCGCCGTCCTCGGTCCGCATCTGGAGAGCGAGGCGAGGTCCTTTTTGCATGAGGTCGCGTGGCGCACCTATTGGAAGGGCTGGCTGGAGCACTATCCGCAGGTCTGGCGGAACTATCGCCTCGCGGTGACGCGTCGCGTGAGGGCGATGGAGAAGTCGCCAACCTTGCTGGAGGCCTATGACGAGGCTGTGGATGGACGCACCGGCATCGATTGTTTCGACGCCTGGACCCATGAGCTGCGCCAGACCGGCTATCTGCACAACCATGCGCGCATGTGGTTCGCCTCGATCTGGATCTTCTCGCTGCGCTTGCCATGGGAATTGGGGGCCGACTTTTTCCTGCGCCATCTGGTCGATGGGGATGCGGCCTCCAACACCCTGTCTTGGCGCTGGGTGGCGGGGCTGCATACGCAGAACAAGCACTACCTCGCGACCGTCGAGAACATCGTCCAGTTCACCAGTGGCCGGTTCAATCCGCGCCGCAAGTTCATCGATGACAATGCCCGGCCCCTCAATTGGGAAGATTTGGGCCCGCAAGAGCTGTTGCCCGAAGTGCCAGAGATGGTGGCCGGTCTGCGCACGGGCCTGCTTCTGACTGATGAGGATCTATCTCCGCAAAGCTGGCCTTCTGGAACAGAGGGTGTGGTGGCGCTGGCCGGTCTGTGCTCGGTGGATCTGCGCTCACCGATCGCGGCGGGTGAGGTGGCGCGGGCCTTTTCGTTGGGCGCGGTTGATGATGGGCTGAGCCGCGCGGGGGCTCTGCTGAACCTAACGCCGCAGCGTCTGGACGATGAGGATTGGGTTCGCAGTCTGGTCGATTGGGCTAAGGCTGAAGGGTTACAGCAGATTGTTACGGCCTACGCACCGCAAGGCCCGGTGTCTGAACGCCTCGCGGCCGCCTTCCGCAAATTAGAGCCGATGGGGGTGCATCTGGCCGTGATCCAGCGCCCATGGGACCAAACCGCTTGGCCCCACGCCACCAAGGGCTTTTTCCAGTTTCGCGATGTGATCCCGAAGTTGGCGCGGCTCTAAGACCCCCTACCGATCCACCGATCCTCATGCGGAGCCTGTCGAAGCATAGACAAGGGCAGCCTGTCTCCAAATCCCGCGTTCCCCGCGCAGGCGGGGACCCAGAAGCTTCTAGAACGGACCGCTGGATGGCCCTCATCTGGATCCCCGCCTTCGCGGGGAACGCGGCGGAGCGAGGGGGAATCATCCTCGTCCTTCTACAGGCTCAGGATGAGGATGAATGAGGGCCTTGTTTCCTTATCTCGTCATTGCGAGCGCAGCGAAGCAACCCAGGGGTCTGACGCGGACCTAATGTGATGTTCCCCTGGGTTGCTTCGGCGTTTCTCGCCTCGCAATGACGCAGGTATTTATCGTGCTGAGCTTACCTGCGCACGAAGACCTTCTCCATCAAACCGGATCGTAAGGGAACACGCTCCCCGTCGCGCCCAGATCGGTGAAGCTGGCGCCCATCGACGGCATGGCCTGTTCGAGGATGGACACTGGGGTCCAGCCTTCCATGCGCGAGACCGACCGCACGGGGCGGGGCTGGTCGAACAGCACGATCTCGTTGCCGCGCACCGAGAACACCTGACCCGAAACGGCCTTGGCTTCTGGCGAGGCGAGGGCGACGGCCAGTTGGGCGACCTGATCGGCGCGCATGCCGTTCTTCATCCGGTCCACGCGGGCGGCAGAGGCCTCGTCCTTGACGGGGATGGTGGCGATCATGCGGGTCCAGGCAAAGGGCGCGATGATGTTGGAGCGCACCGACTTGATGGCCCCCTCCATGGCGATGATCCGCGACAGACCCATCACCCCCAGCTTGGCGGCGGCATAGTTGGCTTGGCCGATATTGCCAATCAGGCCCGAGGTCGAGGTGAAGAGGACATAGGAGCCTTCACCTTGATTGCGGAAATGCTCGACCGTGGCGCGGGTGACGTTGAAGGCGCCGCGCAGATGGACCTCGATGACCGCGTCCCAGTCCTCTTCGGTCATCTTGTGGAACATGCCGTCGCGCAGGATACCGGCGGGGTTGACCACGGAATGGAGGCCGCCAAAAACATCCATGGCCTGCTCGACCATGGCCTTGACGCCGTTCATCGAACTGACGCTGTCGGAGTTGGAGACGGCCTGGCCGCCTGCCGCGCGGATCTCAGCAGCAACCTCTTCAGCAGGACCTGCAGAGCCGAGATCATCGCCACCGACCGAGGCGCCCAGATCGTTGACCACAACGCTCGCGCCCTCTTGCGCCGCCAATAGCGCACATTCACGGCCAATACCGCGTCCGCCGCCCGTGACCAGAACGACCTTACCGCTCAAAACGCCCATGTCTCTTCTCCCTTAGATCTGTTTCGTTGGATTAGCTTTTAGGCGAG
>CAISGS010000240.1 GCA_903884915.1 uncultured Caulobacteraceae bacterium
GATATTGCCGCCGGGCTCTATGATGGGGCCAGCCTTGAGCAGCGCCGGGTGGACTGGACCGCGCCAGACCTTGAGGTCCTGCTCTGGCGCGGCGTCATTGCGCGGCTGGTACGCGAGGGCGAGCATTTCATCGCCGAGATCGAAGGGCCTTTGGCGGCGCTGGACCGTGTGGTCGGTCGCACCTTTGGGCGGCTTTGCGACGCGGATCTGGGTGATAAGCGCTGCCGTGCCGTCGTGAGCCTCGGCCAAGATGGCGCAAGGCCGACCTGTGATAAGCGCTACAGCACCTGTCAGAGCCAGTTTTCCAATGGCGGGAACTTCCAAGGGTTCCCCCATATTCCGGGCGATGATTTCCTGACCCTCTATCCGGGGGAGGGGGCGCGCCATGACGGCGGCTCTCGGCGCGCTTGAGCCCGGCCTTGAGACCCCCCTTGCGGCCCCCCTTGCGGCCCTTGCTGAGGGCCGAGATCGTGGCGGCGGCGCGGGGCTGGATCGGAACGCCCTATCAGCATCAGGCCAGCCTAAAGGGGGCGGGCTGCGACTGTCTTGGCCTCGTGCGCGGGGTCTGGCGCGATCTCTATGGGTTTGAGCCCGAACCGTCGCCGCCCTACCGCGCCGATTGGGCCGAGCTTGGTGATGACGAGCCTTTGCTGGCGGCCGCGCAGCGTCATTTCATTCGCGCTCCCGATCAAGCGGTTCTCTTGCCCGGCGACCTTTTGCTGTTTCGGATGGCCCCAGAGGCGGTGACCAAACATTGCGCGCTGGTGTCTGAGGGCTCTGGTGGTGCGGACTATGGCCGGATCATCCACGCCTATTGGGGCCGCGCCGCTGTCGAAAGCTGGCTGGGGCCTTGGTGGCAAAGGCGGCTGGCAGCGCGTTTCTTCTTTCCCAATCTGAGGGACTGATATGGCTCAACTTGTACTTACCACCCTCGGCACAGCGCTCGGCGGCCCCCTCGGCGGGGCGATTGGCTCGGCTATCGGGGCCTCCATCGACAATGCCGCCCTGCAAAGCCTCTCGCCCGCCCGTCAGGTCGGGCCGCGATTGTCCCAGGTGCGCCTGACCTCTGTGTCTGAGGGGGCACCGATTGCCGCCGTCTTTGGTCGGGCGCGGGTTTCGGGTCAGGTGATCTGGGCGGCGCAATTCAAAGAGACCCGCAAGACCAGCGGCGGCGGCAAGGGCAGCCCGCGCACCCAGTCCTATAGCTATAGCCTGTCCTTCGCGGTGGCCCTGTGCGAGGGGCCGATTGATGGCATGGGTCGGGTCTGGGCCGATGGGCAGCCGCTGGATCTGACCGGCGCGGTCATGCGGCTCTATCGCGGCGAGGCCGATCAGGCCCCCGATCCCTTGATTGAAGCGGTGGAGGGGCAGGCCCCCGCCTATCGCGGTCTGGCCTATGTGGTGTTCGAAGACCTGCCGTTGGCCGCCTATGGCAATCGCCCGCCGCAGCTCACCTTTGAGGTCATGCGCCGGGTCACGCCGAGCAATGGTCGGGCGTTGGAGGATAGGCTGCAAGGGGTCTGCATGATCCCGGGCGCAGGGGAGTTCGTCTATTCGACCGGCCCAGTCTTTCGCCGCCAAAGCCTGACCCGCACCGTTTCTGAGACCGTGAACAATAGCGATGGCCGTCCGGATTTTCTGGTGTCGCTGGACCATCTGCAGGCGCAACTGCCCAATGTTAAATCGGTCATGCTGGTGGTGTCTTGGTTCGGTACTGACCTGCGCTGCGGGTCCTGCCAAATCCTGCCGGGGGTCGAGCGCCGAGACCGGGTGACCGAGCCGGTGAGTTGGAGCGTGGCAGGTCAGGACCGGGCCTCTGCACATCTGATCTCGACCCATGACGGCGGCCCAGCCTATGGCGGCACGCCCAGCGATGTCTCGGTTCTAGAGGCCATCGCCGCCCTGAAAGATCGAGGCTACAAGGTCGGGCTCTATCCCTTCATCCTGATGGATGTCCCGGCCAATTGCGGCCTGCCTGATCCCTATGGCGCAGCGCAGCAGGGGGCCTATCCGTGGCGCGGGCGGATCACCTGTCATCCCGCACCCGGCCAAAGGGCTTCGGTCGATGGGACCTCGGCGGCGGCCTCTCAGGTTCAGAGCTTTTTTGGCTCGAGCGACGCGGACTGGGGTCTGCGCCACATGGTGCTGCACTATGCCAATCTGGTTCAAAAGGCGGGGGGCGTTGACACCTTCCTCATTGGCTCAGAGTTGCGCGGCGTGACCCAGGTGCGCGGTGCGGGCAGCACCTATCCTGCCGTCGAGGCCTTGCGCTCGCTGGCCCAAGAGGTTCGCACCATCGTCGGGGCGGGAACGGCCCTGTCCTATTCTGCCGACTGGACCGAATATTATGGCCATCAGCCGCAGGATGGATCAGGCGAGGCGCGGTTTCATCTCGACCCGCTTTGGGCTGACCCGGCCATCAGCTTTGTCGGTATCGACTGGTACGCGCCCATGGCCGATTGGCGTGATGGGGAGGAGCATCTCGACTATCTGGCAGGCTATGGCGGACCGGCTGACCCAAGCTATCTGGCGGCCAACATGTTCGGCGGCGAGGGGGCGGACTGGTACTATGCCACTGACGCAGACCGCGTGGCTCAGAGGCGAAGGCCCATCACTGACGGGGCCTATGGCGAGCCTTGGATCTATGCCCCAAAGGCCGTGAAAAGTTGGTGGAGTAAGCCCCATTATGATCGCCCGCGAGGGGTCAGGTCGGCCAGCCCGACCGCATGGGTGCCGCAGTCCAAGCCGGTGCGGCTGATCGAGTTTGGCTGTCCCGCTGTCGATAAGGGGGCCAATAGTCCCAACCTCTTTGTCGATGCCAAGAGTGCCGAAAGCGCCCTGCCGCCCTTTTCCAATGGCGCGCGCGATGATCTGGGCCAAAGGCGGGCCATAGAGGCCGTGCTCAGCGCCTTTGCCGATCCGGTGAACAATCCCCAGTCGTCGGTCTATGGCGGGCCGATGGTGGCGGACGATAGTCTGCATGTCTGGTGCTGGGACGCGTGGCCCTATCCTGACTTTCCTGCGCGGGCCTCGCTTTGGGCCGATGCGGTCAACTGGGCGCGAGGGCACTGGCTGAATGGCCGCGCCGGGGCCATGACCTTGCCGGACCTCGCCATAGCCCTGACCGCACGCGGCGGCGTGGATGTGCGGATCGAAGGGGTGACGGGCCTGATCAGCGGCTATGTGGTCGAGCGCCCCATGCGCCTTCGCGACGCGTTGGAGCCCCTGTCTGTGGCCTATGGGTTTGAGGGGGCCGAACGTCACGGTCAGGTGACCTTGATCGCCCGCGAGGGTCAACCCGTCAGCCGCCTGACCGCCTCTGATCTCGCCAGCGTCGAGGGGGCGATGGGGCGGGGTAAGATCACGCGCGATCTGGAGCCAGCGGTCGATCAGGTCCGCGCCCGCTTTATCGACGAACGGGCAGACTATCAGGTCGGGGCGGTGCTCTATCGGCGTGATCCCTCAAGCGGCACGGGCTCGAGCGATATGGACCTGCCGATGGTGATTTCGGAGGCGGTAGCGCTCAAGACCGCGCGCCGCCTTCTGGCCAATCTCGAGGCCGACCGCGATCATCTGACGGTGCCGGTCGGGCCTCTGCTGGCTCTGAAGGCTGAACCGGGAGATGTGGTCGAGGTCGAGGGCTTTGAGGGTACGTGGCGCATCAGCCGGGTCAATGGCGACGACCAGCCCAGTCTTGCCCTTGTTCGAGTCGCGACGGTCGAGGATGATACGGTCCTTGACGACACGCCATGGCAGGTCTCTGCCCCGCTTCAGCGTACCGCCCCTCCGGTCTTTCACCTGCTCGACCTGCCGCCGCTCAACGGGCAGGAAGCAGACGCTCGCCCCATCGCCGCTGTGGCCGGAGAGCCTTGGCGCAGGATGGAGGTTTGGGCGGGCCCCAGCGCTCAGGCCCTGATCTCGCGGGGCATGATTGACCGTGCCGCAACCCTTGGTCAGACCCTCACGGCCCTGGCGCGTGGCCCCCTGCACCGGATCGATCGTGCCGCGCGCCTCTCGGTCCAGATCGAGGGTGAGGCCCTAGAGAGCCGAAGCCTGATCGAGGTCTTGGCCGGGGCCAACAGCTTGGCTGTGCAAAGTGCGAGTGGGGACTGGGAGATCGTGCAATTTCTCGATGCGACCTTGGTAGGGCCCTCTAACTATGTCCTATCAGGCCTCATGCGAGGGCAGGGGGGCAGCGAAGAGGCCATGGCCGATCTGACACCGGCTGGCGCGGCGGTGGTGGCCCTGTCATCGGACCTGCCGCGTGTGGGTCTGTCGCGGTCGGAGCGTGGCCTGCCGCTGGTTTGGCGCGCGGCCTTGGCTGGGGGGTCAGCGTCGGGTGAGGCCATGAGCGAGGCGGCCTTTACGTGGCAGGGCCTGGCCGAGCGTCCGTGGTCGCCCTGTCACCTTCGGATCACTCGTGCCCCCTCGGGCGCGGTGCAGGTCCGGTGGAAACGGCGCACACGAATCGGCGGGGATGATTGGGGATCGGCCGAGGTCCCCTTATCTGAGGCGCGAGAGGCCTATCGCGTGGAGGTGATCAAGAGGTCTGCGGTGCTGCGAGCCATCGAGGTCAATCAGACCGGGTGGCTCTATAGCGCGGCGGACCAGGCGGCGGATTTCACGGTCAATGAGCGGTCCCTGATCCAAATCCGTGTGTCTCAGGGCTCTGACAGCTATGGGTGGGGTGTTCCGACGCAGGCCAGTCTGTTGTAAATTTATCACTAATGACTTGCGCATGGCGGGGAATGGCTTAACTGAAGCGAGCAGTTTTGTTGAATCGAGGCCTTTCCCTTGGCGCAGGATCCCTATCTGGAACTTGGTGTGTCGCGCTCAGCCACGACGAGCGAGATCAGGCGTGCCTTTCACAAGCTCGCCAAACAACATCACCCTGACCAAAATCCCGGCAATAAGGCCTCCGAAGAGCGCTTCAAGCGTGTCTCCGCGGCCTTTGACATCATTGGCGACGAGGCCAAGCGCAAGAAGTTTGATGCCGGTCAGATCGATGCCGATGGTCGCGAATCGATGCGCGGCTATGGCGGCGGGGCTGGACCGGGCGGGCGAGGCCAAGCGGGCGGCGGCTTTGGTGGGGCTCAGTTTGACGGTGTCGATCTCAACGACATCTTTGGCGACATGTTTGGATCGCGCGGTGGCCGCGGCGGTAACGGCGGCGGCGGTTTTGGCAATGGTGGACCCTTTGCTGCCAAGGGCGCGGATGTGCGCGCCAAGCTCGATATCGATCTGGAAGATGCCATTTTTGGCGGCAAGAAGCGCATTGCCTTTGGTGATGGCAAGACCATCGTCGCCTCCATCCCGGTAGGGGCTGTAGACGGCCAGACCATCCGCTTGCGCGGCCAAGGGTCCGCCGGTCGCGGGGGTCCGGGCGATGCCCTGATCGAGCTGACCATCCGGCCCCATCCCCTCTTTCGCCGCGAGGGCGAGGGTCTGGTCATGGATCTGCCGGTCAGTGTTCCAGATGCGGTTCTGGGTGCCAAGGTTCAGGCCCAGACGCCTGATGGTCCGGTGACCCTGACTGTGCCGCGCGGTGCCAATTCCGGGGCCTTGCTGCGGCTCAAGGGCCGAGGCCTGTCTGACGTCCGGGGCAATCGCGGCGACCTGCTGGCCAAGCTGGTGGTGACCTTGCCTGAAAAGCCTGATGCCGAGCTGGAACGGTTTGCTGAGGCTTGGCGCAAGGATCGGCCCTATCAGCCTGCCAAACGTCGTAGCTAGGCAGTGCAGTCCATTCAGGTCCTATTCAGCCATTGGGGCCTAGGATCGCTTTCATGAACCGGATGTCATCACCACTGTTGGTCCTTTTCGCGGTCGCCGCCGTCATAGCGGTGCCGGGCGTAGCCTTGGCCCGTCCGCATGGACTGGCCGATGCGGCGATCGGGGTCATGATGGCGGCGGCCGGTCCAGACTCGCTGGGCGCGGGTTGGCGTCAACAGCAGGGTGAGGCGCGTGAGGCGGTTCAGTCTGGCCGCGCTATTCCCCTTGGCCGCGTCATGGAACAGATTCGCCGCCGCACGCCGGGCCGCCCCCTCGATGCCGGGATGGAGCAATCGGGCAGCCGCCCTGTCTATCGCGTGCGCTGGGCGGCGGAGGACGGCCGTCGGATTGACTATATTGTCGATGCAGAAACCGGCGCCATCCTTCGGGCTGATGGAGAATAGACCATGCGGATCCTGCTCGCCGAAGATGACAAGGACCTGTCGCGTCAGCTGAAACTGGCCCTCGCCGATGCGGGCTATGTGGTCGACCACGCCCCGGACGGGGAAGAGGCCCATTATTTGGGGGCCAATGAGCCCTATGATGCGGTGATCCTCGATCTGGGCCTGCCCAAGATCGATGGAGTGTCGGTGCTGGAGCACTGGCGCCACGAGGGCATGGCCGTGCCGGTCCTGATTCTCACCGCGCGCAGTGCTTGGAGCGAAAAGGTGGCGGGGTTTGACGCGGGTGCCGATGACTATCTGACCAAGCCCTTCCACACCGAAGAACTGTTGGCGCGGTTGCGGGCCTTGCTGCGACGCACGGCGGGGCATGCCACGGCCACACTCCAAAGCGGAGCCCTGAGGCTCGATCCAAGGGCGGCGCGGGCGTCGGTGGATGGAGAGCCCCTGCGCCTGACCTCGCTAGAATATAGACTGCTGCACTATGTCCTGATGCATCAGGCCCGGGTGATTAGCCGCACCGAACTGGTCGAGCATCTCTATGATCAGGATTTTGATCGGGACTCCAACACGATCGAGGTCTTTATCGGTCGCCTGCGCAAGAAGATCGGCCCTGATCGGATCGAGACGGTCCGGGGGCTGGGCTATCGCATTGTTCCCCTCGCCGGTGAGGCCTAGAGCCTGTGACCACGGCCCCCCAGCGCCGGCCCTCTTTGGTTCGCAGACTGGTGCTTTTGGCGTCTGTTTGGAGCTTGGTGGCTCTGGTCGTGACCGGACTGGTTCTGACGGCCCTGTTCCAGCAAGCGGCCCTGAGCCGTTTTGATCAGGGGCTCAATGATGTGGTTCAGGGGCTCTATTCGGGATCCAGCGTCGAGCCTGATGGCCGGGTTGCCGCTCCGCCGATCACGGATGTCCGATCCTTGCGCGCCTATTCCGGCCGCTATTGGCAGGTCGCGGAACCCAGTTCTGGTGGTCGCCTAACGGCCCTGATCCGGTCGCGGAGCCTCTTTGATGCCGAGTTAAAGGTCCCCGATGGGTTCTTGGCGCGTCTGCAGAAGAGCCCCGGGGCTGTGGTCTATGATGACACACAGGGCCCCGATGGTGAGGCCCTGCGCCTCGGTGGTCTGCTGTCACGATTGCCCGGTCGAACCGTGCCGGTGGTGTTCCTGGCCGCTGAGGATCGCTCGCCGGTCGATCGGGATGCCCAGCGCTTTGCCGTGGTGACCCTTGCTGCCCTTCTGCTCCTCGGTATTGGGTTGATCGCGGCGGTGGTGCTGCAGGTGCGGATAGGCCTGCGACCCCTGTTTGAGCTGCGCCGTGAGATTGCCGAGATCCGCAACGGTAAGGCCGATCGTCTGTCTAAGGACTATCCGACCGAACTGTCTCCGGTCGCCGATGAGCTCAATGGCCTTTTGGCGCACAATCAAGAGGTGGTTGAGCGTCAGCGAACCCATGTTGGCAATCTGGCCCACGCCTTAAAGACCCCGCTGTCGGTGATCCAAGCCGAAGCTGAACGCTATCCTGGCCCCTTGGCGGACCTGATCCAACGGCAAGCCGACACCATGCGCGAGCAGGTTGAGCACCATCTGCGCCGCGCCCGGGTCGCCGCCCGGTCGCAAGGGGGCGGCGAGCTCACCTTGGTTGAACCTGTGATAGATGAATTGTCGCGTACACTTGAAAGTATTTTCATTCAAAAACGGGTTGAGATTGATTGGATCTGCCCTCCAGACCTTTCTTTTCTAGGTGAGCGGCAAGATTTAATGGAGATGGTCGGTAATCTTCTCGAAAATGCCTGCAAATGGAGTGGCGGATATGTCCGGGTCAGTTGCCGCGCAAAAAGCCCTGGCCGTTTGACCGTTACGGTCGAAGATAATGGTGTCGGCCTTCCCATCGACCGTCAAAATGATATGCTAAAACGAGGGGTTAGGCTCGACGAAACCTCGCCAGGGTCAGGCCTTGGGCTATCCATTGTTGATGACCTGGCCCGCGCCTATGGCGGAACCATGAGGCTCTTTTCGTCGGATCTCAACGGCTTGGGTGTTGCACTTGATCTTCCGGCGCTCAAAATGAGCACTCAGTAATTTGATAATTAATCATATTATCTTAAAATTAACAAAATAGTCAGTAAACAGGCTGTTAGTGATGTTGACTTGCGGGGGGCTCCGCGCCCATCGCGTAGGAAGACTGGATGCCGGGCCTTACAGAGAGTCAGGGTAAGATCGTTAGATCGATCGTCCAAACGGTCCCCGATGCGGGCCTTGGACAACTGACCGCTGTGCTTTCCGCCCAGATGGGCGAACATACCATGGCCGATGTGCGTGACATCGTCATGATGGAGATGAGGGACCGCAAGGTTCGTTCCATCGTCTTCAGCCCCATTGTGAGCCTCTGTGAAAAGAACCAACCCGGCAAGACGCGAAGCCGTTTCCCCTTTGAGCTCCCGACCTTGCTGTGGAATGCTCTGGTAGACACCGCGCCCAAGTTGATGACGCAGGCCCGGGAGATGGCCGTGCGCTCGGAGTCCGAGGAGGTCTTGCCCTATATATTCAACCAGGCCTGTGATGCGGCCTTGGCCGGATTACAAAACAACGATCCCAACTTTCAGCCTGTTGTCGCCTGTCTTGCCAAATCTTCGCCAGATGCGGTCCGGGATTTGATGAGCTTTCTGAAGATGTCCGCGGTTATGCGTGACGCCCTCATTGAAATACCGCTTTGGGTTGGCCGGATGAACTCAGATGATGAGCTGTCGGTGCGCCTCGCCTATCGCGATGCGACCAAGCTAACGGCCAACGGCCCCGCGCGTCTGTTTGAGTTCATCTATATCAATTTGGAAGCCCCTCAGACGATCTTACGCATCATTTCAGCGGCATTAGATCGACCTTCAGATCTCTCGATCGAAGGTACGGACCTGATTGCCTTTGGTGACCTGCTGCTCGATCAGAGTGAGGCCTTGCTCGTTTCGATCAATAGCTTTGAGCTTGGCGAAGGGGCCTCAGCCGGAATTGCGCTCGCCAGCGCCGCTAAATCAATTATTGGCACTGTGACTGAATTTGAAGAAAGCATTGCTCTGAGCAAAAATGGCCCTTGGGGTCGGCGCGTCGCGCGTATCAAGCGTGATGTCTCCGCCGTGTTCGAGAAGCTGATTTTTCAGGTCGAAATGCTCATCCCAAAAGCATTGCCCGTGACGGCTGCCGGACAGAACGCAAAGAACCTCAACCGCGGGCCCAATATGTTTCTCGCGCCAGACCCGTCGGTTTCGGCGCGTCTAGAGGCTATATTGACGTTCATTGCCCAGATCCGTCCCATCGCCAGCGCCTCTGGTGTCGGCGTCTTACGCTCGCGAGTCATTGCTGAGACCCAAGAGTTCCTAGAATTTTACTCGAATGGCGTGTTGGCCTTGATTAACGACTTTAGTCAAGATCCAGAGGCCGTGCAGGCCCGGATTAATGAGATCGCCAAATTTGTCGCCCTCGTCCATGATGAGGAGGCAGCGGAGCGATTGCGCCGACGAGTCATAACCTTGCTGCGGCGTTGATGTCGCAACCCTTTAGGGTCGCCTAAGGTCTCAAGATCGGCTACGGGTTTGGCATGATCGGATTTTGGATCACCGCTGCCCTTCTGTCCGCTGCCGCGTCCTATTTCGTGGTCAGCCGCGCCGCGCGTTTGGAGGCCCAAACCGAAGGTGCCGAAGATCCCAGCCTTGACGTCTATCGCCGCCAACTGCGCGAAATGGATGATCTCGCAGCTAGAGGCCTGTTGACCGACGAGGATCATCGTTCGGCTAAAACCGAAGCTGCCCGTCGGTTGCTGGGGGCTGCCGCGCAGACCCCATCCTCGATCAGGGCGACGCCGCTCGCCCGTCGCTGGGTCTTTATCCTTGCGGCCGTCCTGCCCCTGATGGCGGTCGCGGCCTACGGCGTCATCGGCGCGCCGGGTATGCCCGACCAGTCCTTTGCTAGCCGCCTTGCCAAGTGGCGTAAGGCCGACCCCGCGAGCTTGGCAGCCCCTGAGCTGGTGGCTGTTCTGCAGCAGGTTGTCGCCGAGCGGCCGACCGATCCTCAGCCTCTGATGTTCTTGGCCAGGGTTCAGGCGGCGATGGGCGATGAGACCAGCGCCATTCGCAATCTCGAAACGGCGATCCGTATGGCGCCTGAGCGGGCCGATCTTAAGACCATATTGGGCGAGACGCTCGTCATTCAGGCCAAGGGCGATGTCAGCCCCGATGCCTTGCGGGCCTTCAGGTCGGCCCTTGCCATAGATCCGTCTGATCCGTCGGCGCGTTACCATATTGGCCGGGCCATGATGGCCGGGGGTGATTTTGCCAGTGGCCTACAGATCTGGCGTTCGGTTCTGGCCTCGCTGCCCGCAGGCGATGATCGCGCTGGAAGCCTCAGCGAAGAAATTGCCACCGTGGTTAAAAATGGCGGCTTGCCCAAGCCCGCGGCCGCTCAGGTTCCCACCGGCGGGGCTGATCAGGCCGCCCTCATTCGCAGTATGGTCGATAGTCTCGCTGCCCGGCTTAAGGCCTCTCCCGACGACCCGGCAGGCTGGGCGCGGCTGGTTCGATCTTACGGCGTGCTCGGAGAGACTGACGCTCAGGCCAAGGCTCTGGCCGAGGCAAGACGTCTTTACAAGGATCGACCGGACCTGTTGAAAACCATCGAAGACAGTGCCAAGCCCGCGTCGAACTGATCCGAGAAGGATCTGTCTGGGCCCTTGGGCTAAGCCAGATCTCACCCTATCTATGAGATACCCGCGCAGCCATTGAGAGTGAACCTATCCATGGGTTGGATGCCAAGATCAAAGAAAGCGCGGCGCAGACTGCTGGTGGTGGCCGTGGCCGC
>CAISGS010000241.1 GCA_903884915.1 uncultured Caulobacteraceae bacterium
CATCCAGTCATGGAAGCTTGTCTTGACGGGATGGTGGGCACAGTAGGATTCGAACCTACGACCCGCTGATTAAGAGTCAGCTGCTCTACCAACTGAGCTATGCGCCCGCACTAGAACTGCCTTTGGTGAGGGCAGCAGCGAGGGCGCGATACATACGCTAATCTATTGGGATGGCAAGCGACTTGATGTGACTTTAGTAAGGAAAATGGGGGGCACCCATGGCCGGACGAGAAAAGACGGGAGCGCTAGATTTCGATTATCTCGAGACCTATGCCGATGGCGATATGGTGGTCGTGGAAGAGGTGTTGAATCTCTTTCGCGAACAGGCGGCCCTGTGGCTGCGGGTCATGGATCCGCACGATCCGAGTGAAGGCTGGCGCGATGCGATCCACAGCCTGAAGGGGACGGCCTTGGGTGTCGGGGCTGTGTCTCTGGCGCAGGCCTGTTCAACGGCCGAGTGGGTGCTAGGCGATGCCCAAATGGACCGGACCCTCGCCCTGATCCGCGTGCGTGATGCGGTAGAGGCGGTCTTGGCCGATATTACGATCTATCAGGACGAAAAGAACATTCAGTCCTTGCGCGACTGATCCCAGACGCTGAGCTCATAGGCGATAGACCGGTCGATCAGCAGGCGCCACACCGGCTCTGCGATGGCGGGCGACAGGCCAACCTTTTGCGCCTCTGCCTTGACCTTGGCCACCACGTCCTCAATGCGCGGCACATCGCGCACCACATTGCGGTCCTGCTTAATGCGGGCGGCGGCATCCATATAGCCCTGACGTTCCGCCAAGAGGGCGACAAGAGCACGATCAAGCTCATCCACCCCTTGGCGAACTTCGGTCATGGTGGCGCAGTCAGAGGAGGGGAGGCGTTCAGACGTCATAGGGCCTTAGATTCCAGCACCATTATCAATGGACAGAAGCGCAGCCTCGTGGGCCTCAGCTTCCGCGATGAGCCATGAGACGAAGGCCTTAACCTGCGGCAAACGTCCCTTGGCCTTGGGATGGACGAGGTAATAGGCGAAATCGACGGCGGTGGCGATCTGAAAGGGCGCGACCAATCGGCCTGCATCCAGATCAGCCTGGGCCAAGGCCCGCTTGGCCAGAGCCACGCCGCGCCCGCCGACCGCGGCCTCAATCACTAGCGAGGATTGGTTAAAGCGCGGCCCTCTGGCGCCGTCCATGCCCTTCACGCCCCGCGCGGCCAGCCACATGGTCCAGTCGGGGCAGCTTTCGTCCGCGTCGGGCGAGCCATCGTGCAGAAGGATCTGCCCGCTGAGATCGGACAGGGCGCTGAGGGGGTGGGCTTCTAAAAAGGCGGGGCTGGCAACGGCAATCACCGTCTCTTGCATCAGACGGTGAACCTCGAGCCCCGGATAGCGGCCCGAGCCATAGCGGATGGCGATATCGACTTCACCGCCGCCGAAATCGACCAGCTCCATTCCCGCCGATACCCAAACATCGACATGGGGGTGAGCGGTTTCGAATTTCCCAAGACGCGGGACCAGCCACTTGGCGGCAAAGGAGGGGGCAACCGAGACAGTCAAGCGCCGACCATCAATGGCTGCTGTCAGCATCGAGGCGGCTTCAGCCAGACGGTCAAAGGCCTCGCGCAGGGCGGGCAGGGCGATCTGGGCCGCGTCGGTCAGCAACAGCCCCTTGGGCGTGCGCTTAAACAGGGCCGCGCCGACATAGTCTTCGAGATTTTGAATCTGCTGACTAACCGCGCCGGGGGTCACCGATAGTTCTTCTGCGGCACGACTGAAGTTCAGGTGCCGGGCAGCGGCCTCAAAGGCCCTTAGCGCGTTTAGGGGTGGTAGTCGGCGGCGGTCCATAGTTTTCCTATAGCCTTAGGCAGAAGTCCTCGTTTGCGAAGTGGCAGCATCCGCAACATTTTGCAACTGTTCCGCAACGTTATGGCCCTTTCGTTGTGGTGCGGACTACGGAGTGGATGCTAATCGTCCACTCCGTTCAACCCGGCGATCTATGCCGGTCCGACCCAATGAAGGCTTTCCAGGCTTATGGCCCGACGACTTGTTGTCCTGCAATCCTCTGCCAATGCGCCGGAGTCTGGCCGCGTTGCGGGTAAGGTGTGGCTGGTCGGCGGCGGTCCGGGCGATCCAGACCTCTTGACGATCAAGGCCCTGCGGCTGCTGCAAAGCGCCGATGTGGTGGTTCATGATCGCCTGACCCCTCAGCCTGTGCTTGATCTTGCCGGTCCCCAAGCGCGGATGATCGATGTGGGCAAGCGCAAGTCGCGCCATACCCTGCCACAGGATGACATCAATGCCCTGTTGGTCGCCTTGGCGGTTGAGGGCCTAAAGGTCGTGCGCCTCAAGGGCGGTGATCCCTTTGTCTTTGGCCGGGGCGGCGAAGAGATGCAGGCCTGCCGTGAGGCCGGGGTTCCGGTCGAGGTCGTTCCGGGCGTCAGCGCAGGCCTCGCGGCGGCGGCAGGCGCAGGGGCTCCCCTGACCCATCGCGGCTTGGCTCAGGCCGTGACCTTTGTGACCGGGCACGCTGCTAGTGGCCAAGCCCCTGATCTGGACTGGAACGGTTTGGCCAGCGCCAACCATACGGTCGTGGTCTATATGGGCCTGTCCAGTGCACCGATCATCACCGCCCGCCTGATCGAGGCGGGGCGCGCAGCATCCACGCCGGTCCTTGCCGTTGAAAATGCCAGCCGCCCGGACGAGCGCCGGGTCCTATCCACCCTTGGACAGTTGCCCTTAGCCCTCAGCGGCATTGACGGTCCTGCCATCCTCATCATCGGAGAGGTCGCAGCCTTGGCAGAGGACGCGACCCTTCTGGATCAAGTTTTAGAGCGAGTTCAGGCATGAGCGCCGAGTTTTTAAAGGCCCTGACAGCCAATCGGCTGGGCGAGGGTGACGTGGTCTTTTGGTCTAGCGGTCAATGGGTCGAGCAGTTTGCCGACGCGGAACTGTTCACCGAAGAGGCTCCTGCCGAGGCCGCCGTGGCTCTGGCCAAGGCGCAGAACCGCACCGTCGTGGACGCCTATCTCATTGATGTGACCCGCAGCGAGCAGGGCGTGGCCCCGGTCAGCTATCGCGAACGTCTTCGGGCCCTTGGCCCAACCAATGAACTGGGACACGGCAAGCAGGCCCTTGGCGGGGCCGCCATCGCCGCCCTGCAAGCGGCGTCCGGAGCTGCCCGCTCGACCGGTCGCCTTGACCTCATCCGTCGCAAGTAAGGACACCGAATGTACCGCTATGATGCGATTGATAAGGAATTTCTGACCGACCGCTCGAATGAGTTTCGGCATCAGGTTGGCCGCCGTCTAGCAGGCGAATTGAGCGAAGATCAGTTCAAGCCCTTGCGCCTGATGAACGGTCTTTATCTGCAACTGCACGCCTACATGCTGCGGGTCTGCATCCCCTATGGCACGTTGAATGTGGCCCAGGTCCGCCGTCTAGCCTGGATCGCGCGGACCTATGACAAGGGCTATGGTCACTTCACAACCCGCCAGAATATCCAGTTCCACTGGATCAAGCTGCGCGATGCTCCGGATATTCTCGATGCTCTGGCCGAGGTGAATCTCCACGCCATCCAGACCTCGGGCAACTGTATCCGCAACACCACCTCTGACCCCCGTGCGGGCGCTACGGCTGAAGAGATCGACGATCCTCGCGTCTGGTCCGAAGCCATCCGTCAATGGTCGACCCTGCATCCGGAATTTTCGTACCTGCCGCGCAAGTTCAAGATTGCGGTGACGGCTTCGGCCAAGGATCGGACGGCGGCTCGGGTTCACGATATTGGCCTGGCTCTGCGCCGGGGCCGCGATGGCACCTTAGGCTTTGAGGTCATGGTCGGCGGTGGCATGGGGCGCACGCCCTTTATCGGTCAGACGATCAAGGAATTCCTGCCCGCGACCCGGCTGCTGTCCTATCTGGAAGCGGTTTTGCGGGTCTATAACCGCGCCGGTCGCCGAGACAATATCTATAAGGCCCGGATCAAGATTTTGGTCTCATCGCTGGGTGCCGAAGAGTTTGGCCGTCAGGTCGAAGAGGAGTGGGCTCAGATCGATGCGGCCCGCGCCGACCTTCCCGACACCGAACTGGCCCGCATTCGCGCGGCCTTTATCCAGCCGGGCCTAGAGGTCCTGCCGCCCGTCAGTGACAGCTACGAGGCCGCCCGCGCCGCCAATCCGGCTCTGGCTCGCTTTGCGCGCAACAATGTCAGTGCCCATAAGGCCCCCGGCTATGCCATCGTCGATGTCTCGCTCAAGGCCCATGACGCCACCCCGGGCGATGCCAACTCTGATCAGTTGGAAGCCATCGCCGACCTAGCCGAGCGTTTCAGCCTTGGCGACATCCGCGTGACGCATGAGCAGAACCTCGTCTTGCCGCACGTCAAGCAAAGCGATCTTCCCGCCCTGTTCGAAGGCTTGGTGGCTGTGGGTCTGGCAACGCCGAACATCAATCTGGTGTCCGATATCATCGCCTGTCCGGGGCTGGACTATTGCGCTCTGGCCAATGCCCGCGCCATTCCGGTGGCCCAGTCCATCGCTCAGCGCTTCCTTGATGCGGATCGGGCAGAGCTGGTCGGTGAGCTGAAGATCAAGATTTCGGGCTGTATCAATGCCTGCGGTCACCACCATGTCGGCCATATCGGTATTCTCGGCGTCGATAAGAAGGGTGAGGAATATTATCAGCTCACCCTCGGCGGCTCTGGCGCAGAAGATGCGAGCATCGGCAAGATCCTCGGCCCTGGCCTCAATGCCGATCAGGTCGCTCCAGCGGTGGACCGTCTCGTCGAGGTCTATCTGGCTGAGCGCCAAGGCGAGGAGCGCTTCCTCGACACCTATCGCCGCATTGGCATGACGCCGTTCAAGGAGGCCGTCTATGTCGACGCTCATTAAGTACACCGCCAACGGCGCGACCGAGATTGAGAACGCCTTCGTCTCTGTGGTCGATGGTGAACCCGTGCCGCAGGGCGCGGACATCATTGTCTCGCTGGGCCGTATCAAGGCCGAGGGCGAGGCCCTGCTGGCCAGCGGCGTTCGGGTTGGGGTTCAGATTGAACCGGCTGAGGCGGTTGAAGACTTGGCAGAGCTCTTGCCACGTCTGGCCCTCGTTGCCGTAGCCTTCCCGAAGTTTCGCGATGGCCGGGCCTATACCTCCGCAACCCTGCTGCGCCAGCGGTTGGGCTTTAACGGCGAGGTTCGGGCGGTGGGCGATGTCTTGCGCGAGCAGGCCTATGTCATGACCCGCTGCGGGATTGATGCCTTTGTGCCGGCCGATGGCTCCAGCGCGGCGGAATGGTCGCGGGCGGCCGGTCATTTCCGCCATGTCTATCAGACGGCGGCGGATGGCCGGACCCCGGCCTATGCGGAACCGGGTAGGCGCTAGGGCCATGGCGCTGGATTTACAGAACCAAACCTCGGTCGGCGCTCAGTCCAGCCTCGCTGAACAGCTGGATCAGGACCTGCGCCATGCCTCGCCGCAGGAGATCTTGGCGCGGGCGGCCGAGATCTTTGGGGATCGCTTGGCGCTTGTCTCATCCTTTGGCGCGGAGTCGGCGGTGCTGCTGCATCTGGTCGCCCAGATCAAGCCGGACATGCCGGTCCTGTTCCTCGACACGGGGATGTTGTTCGGTCAGACCCTCGATTATCGCAAGTCCCTCGCAGCCCGCCTTGGCCTGACCGATGTGCGGGACCTGCGGCCTCAGTTTCAAGATCTGGCGACGGGCGATCCTAAGGCCGATCTATGGAAGATTGATACGGACGGCTGTTGTCATATCCGCAAGGTCCTGCCGCTCGACCGGGCCTTGGGCGCATTTGATGGCTGGATTACGG
>CAISGS010000242.1 GCA_903884915.1 uncultured Caulobacteraceae bacterium
CGACGATCAGCACGCGCTGGTGGCCCGTGCCTGCGAGGGCGGCGATGGAAGCAGTCGTCTGGGTCATGGGCGCCTTTCAAACAGGGCTATGAAGAAGCCATCGGTCCCGGTGCGGCGGGGCGACAGCTGGAGTTGATGGCCACGGGCCAGGGTGCTGATCCGCTCGCGCCCTGCCATGGTCAGGCCCGGACAGGTGGCGGCAACATCGGCGATGGACAGGGGCTGGAACTGCGGGTTCTTGGCGGCAAAGCGCGCGACCACATTGCCGTTTTCGGCGGCTAGCACCGAACAGGTGACATAGGCCAGAACGCCGCCCGGTTTCACAAAGGCTCCGGCATCAGCCAGAATCCGAAGCTGAAGGGCGGACAGGCGGCGAAGATCATCCGCCGTCAGACGCGCCGCGCCCTCGGGGTGACGACGCCAAGTGCCTGACCCGCTGCAAGGCGCATCGACCAGAACCCGGTCGGCGGCAGATTTCAGGTCCTCAACCGGATCGCCCTTGGCCCCGATCTTGCGCAGATCAGCCTCGACCCCGGCCCGCTTGAGGCGTGGTTCGATGGCAGCGAGGCGGCGATCATCAATGTCGAAGGACACCATGCGGCCGCCCTTGAGGCTAGCGGCCAGGGCCAAGGTCTTGCCCCCGCCCCCGGCGCAATAGTCGATGACGGTCTGACCCGGCTGGACGTTGCAAAGTGCGGCCATGATCTGGCTGCCCTCGTCCTGAATCTCAAAGGCCCCTTCCTTGAAGATGTCGAGGGCTTGGATATCATCGCCAATGGCCAGACGCAGACCGGCGCTGGCAAAGGGAGTTGGCTCGGCCTTGATGCTGAGATCGGCCAAGGCCGCCTGTACCGCGACCGGAAAGGCCGACAACAGATTGACCCGGATATCCAGCGGCGCACGGCTTTGCAGCAGGGCCCGCGTCTCGACCTGCCAATCCTTGCCAAAGGACCGGCCCAGTTCGGAGGACAGGAAATCGGGCAGTTGCGGTGAGGCATCATTGGCCGCTTCCAGCGCTGCCAACTCTTCCGTCGTCAAGGGGGCTGGGCCATAGCTGATCCCGCTGAATAGGGCCTGAACCCCTTCAAGCTCCAGCCCATCATCCTGCATCAGGGATACGGCCACCATCAACCGCCCGCCCCGCGCCGGAGCGCCTTGGCGAAGGCAGGCATAGACCCGCTCAGCAATGGCGCGCCGGTCGCCAGACCCGGCAAAGCGGTGTCCCGCCCCCCAGGTCTTGAGCGCCTTGTCCGCGGGCGCGCGCGAGGACATTAACCCGTCCAGAATGTCGATGGCAGCCTGTAGTCTTGCGGTTGGGGTCACACACTGCTCGGATAGTTGGGGGCTTCCCGGGTGATCAGCACGTCATGGACGTGACTTTCACGCAGGCCAGCGCCCGTTATGCGGATGAAGCGCGCACGCTCTTGGAAAATAGGAATGGTTGCGGCCCCGACATAGCCCATCGAGGCGCGAAGACCGCCGACGAGCTGATGCAGGATGGCGCCGACCTGGCCCTTGTAGGGGACCTGGCCCTCGATACCTTCGGGCACGAGCTTGAGCGTGTCGGACACTTCCTTTTGGAAATAGCGATCCGCCGACCCGCGCGCCATGGCCCCGACTGAGCCCATGCCACGATAGGCCTTGTAGGAGCGCCCCTGATAGAGGAACACCTCGCCCGGTGCCTCATCGGTACCGGCAAACATAGAGCCCATCATGACGGTGGAGGCGCCCGCCGCGATGGCCTTGGCCACGTCGCCGGAATATTTGATGCCGCCGTCGGCAATGACCGGAACGCCGCTGGCCTTGGCGGCACGCACGGCGTCGGTAATGGCGGTCAACTGAGGCACGCCCACGCCCGCGATCATGCGCGTGGTGCAGATCGAGCCTGGTCCAATCCCGACCTTGACCGCATCGGCCCCGGCATTGATCAGGGCCATGGCCCCGTCATAGGTGGCGACATTGCCGGCCACGAGCTGCACCCGGTTATTCTCACGCTTGACCCGTTCCACGGCCTGAGCGACCTGAATGGAATGGCCGTGGGCGGTGTCGATCACCACCACATCCACGCCCGCATCGATCAGGGCCATGGTCCGCTCAAAACCAACATCGCCCACGGTTGAGGCAGCACCGACCAGAAGGCGGCCCTTCTCGTCCTTGGCGGCGTGGGGGTGGGCCTGCGCCTTTTCCATGTCCTTGACGGTGACCAGACCGACGGCGCGGTAGTCATCATCGACGACGATCAGACGCTCGATCCGGTGACGCTGCAGCAGGGCGCGGGCCTCTTCGGGCGCGATCCCTTCGCGAACCGTGATCAGGTTGTCCTTGGTCATCAGCGCTGAGGCTGGCGTTTCCGGATCGGTGGTGAACCGCATGTCGCGATTGGTCAGGATACCCACCAGACGGCCCGTCTCGCGCTCGACTACGGGAAAGCCCGAAATCTGACGCTGAGCGGTGATGGCCCGCACGGTCCCGAGGGTGGTGTCCGGATTGATGGTCATCGGATTGATGACCATGCCGCTTTCATAGCGTTTGACCTCGCGAACCTGATCGGCCTGTTCGGCGACGGTCAGATTGCGGTGCAGGATGCCGAGGCCACCGGCCTGCGCCATGGCAATGGCCAGCCGACTTTCCGTCACCGTATCCATAGCTGCGGACACAATGGGAATGTTCAGACTGATCGCTTTTGTAAAGCATGTGGCGGTGTTCACCTGCCCCGGCATCACATCGGATGGACCAGGTTCAAGCAAAACGTCGTCGAAGGTAAGCCCCTCGCGAATCTCCATAGGAACTCTCCGTTTTGCGGGCCGCGTATAGCGCAAGAACCGCTGCAACGATAGAGCGGAATGGCGAAAGTTAGACCGAGCGGCCTTTAAAGCCGGTCGCGACCAGATAGACCTCTGAGCTTTCGGCTCGGCTAGCCTTGGGTTTGACGTGTTTGACCTCAGCAAAATTGCGCTTGAGGGACAAAAGCACCCCCTCCATCTCGCCGCCTTGGAAGGCCTTGGTCACGAAGGTGCCGCCGGGGCGCAGGGTCTCGAGCGTGAAATCCACCGCCGCCTCGATCAGGCCGACAATACGCAGATGGTCTGTCTGGCGGTGCCCCATCGTGTTGGGGGCCATGTCGGACAGGATCACATCCGGCGCGCCGCCCAAGAGCTCGATCAAGCGATCGCCGCACGCTGGATCGGTGAAATCCATCTGGATCATGGTCGCGGGCGGCATGGGCTCGACATAGAGCAGATCGACGCCAACCACATTGGACGCCCCCTTGGCCAGAGCCATCTGCACCCAGCCACCCGGCGCACAGCCAAGGTCGATGATCCGCTGGCCCTGTTTGAGGAAATGATACTTCTCGTCCAGCTCCAGAATCTTGAACGCCGCACGCGAGCGATAGCCCTTGGCCTTTGCCGCCGTCACAAAAGGGTCGTTCAGTTGGCGAGAGAGCCAAGCCTGAGACGACTGGGTCATCTTATTGCCTTTGATCACCCGCACGGCCTTGGGACGGGTTCCGACCTCCTTGCCACGGGTCGGGGCCTTGACCAGACGCTTACGCTCTTGCGGCGGGGTTTCGGGTTTATCGTTACTCATGGGGATTAGTCTAAGGCAGTTCGGTTCGGAAGCGAAGCGGCGAACTACGAGCAAGTGGCACACCCCCCTTCCGTTTCCCCCGCGCAGGCGGGGGTCCAGATCCGAGTGTCTCCGTCCGACGGCTGGCTCTCATCTGGATCCCCGCCTGCGCGGGGAACACGGAGGAGAGAGAGGAAGCGGGTTGGGCTGTGGTAACCCCCTAACCCAACCCTCTCCCCAAAGGGGGCGAGGGCTTTTCTTCCTTAGACCTCTCCCTGTGGGAGAGGGTTGGGTGAGGGCCTTATTACCTCGCGGCCTCAAC
>CAISGS010000243.1 GCA_903884915.1 uncultured Caulobacteraceae bacterium
CGAGAGCTGGGCGTTGCGCAGTTCTTGCTCAGCGTTCAGCACGTCCAGGGTAGTGCGCAGACCCACTTGGTTTTCTTGCTTGGTGCCTTCAAAAGCCACCGTCGTTGCGCGGACCTGCTCTTCATTGGCCGTAATGGCGCTGCGGGTGGCCAAAAGCTGGGCCCAAGATTGCGAGACCGACTGCACCACCGAACGGTGGGCCACATCCATCTGCAAACGATCGCTGACATTGCTCTCGACGGCTTGGCGAATGCGCGAGGCGATCACACCGGCGGCAAAGAGCGGCTGTGACACAACGGCTGAGGTCGTCAGGTTGCGGTCATAATTGCCGGAATTGCGGCCATATTGGGCGCTCGACTGATCGGTAAAGGCTAGCTGCGCCTGCAATGACACTGACGGCATCATCTCAGACTTGGCCGCGGCGATCCGCGCGCGCGAGGCCTGCTCGGCATAGTCGGCCTGCTGTAGGATCGGGCTGTTGCGCTCAGCGTTGGCGAAGGCTTCATCGACCGTGGCTGGGATCTGGCTCAGTTCTGGCTCTTGGGCCAGATCGCCGGGGGCTTGACCAACGACTGAGGTATAGCCCGCACGGCTGCTGGCCAGTTGCGATTGAGCGGCGGCCAACTGAGCCTGAGCGGCGGCATAGCGGGCTGCCGCCTGATTAACGTCGGTCTTGGTGATTTCACCCACTTCGAAGCGGGCCTTAGCCTCTTCGAGTTGACGCTTCAGAACAGCGACATTTTCTTGCCGGATGCGCAGGCTTTCCATGTCGCGGCGCACGTCGATATAGGCTTGGATCACCGTCTGCATGACCGAGGCTTCGGTGCGGCGCAGACCGGCGCGGGCCGCCAAGATCTGGGCCTCGGCCGAGCGCAAGGCGTTGGCCGTCCGGCCACCGGTAAAGATGGCCTGCGACGCGGTTATGCTCGCAGAATTGTAGGAATAGTCCGGGCCGCCTTGGGTGTTGGTGTCGCGGTTGGAAGCGCCCAACGACACGGTCGGGCGAAAGCCGCCACGCGCTTGACTATAGGTCTCTTCCTGAGCGCGCAGCTGAGCGCGCTGTGACAGGAGGGTGGGATTGGACTGATAGGCCAAGGCGATGACCTCGGGCAGGGTCTCCGCTGCAACCGGAGCGGCAAAGGCCCCCAAGAGCGCAACCGCACCGACGGCGGTCGAAAGAATCTGACGGAGGCTGGAGCGCATCGAACTATTCCCTGATCAACCCAAGGGATGATCTCTCAGATCACCCATCTTGTCATATCTATTTAGCGTGCCTGATAAGCCAAGGCCAATTAAGCTTTATTCACAACTGCCGAAAGCAACGCCGCCTTAAAGAGCGAAGCTGGCCTTCGGCTCAAAACCGCTAATATAACGCGGGGCGGCGTCAAATCCGTCGCGCGCGCCGAACCCTTCTTCGGCCGGCACAAAGATCTTGGCCTTGCCCATGGGACCCGAGCGCTCGACCAAGCCCATGCGGCCCGTAGCGCTCAATCCACCCAGCCAAGCCTGCGGCGCATGGTGCACAGCGCCTTCAGAGACGATGACATCATAGGCCCCCTTGGCGACGGGGTCATTGGCGCCCTGCTCCACCACGGTCAGGCCCATCTGGCGCAGCACAGCGGCGGCATAGGGAGCCGCAATGGCCAGAGCCGCCTCACCCGAACGGGGCTTTAGAAGCTGCAGCAGCTTGGCAATATCGCGCGGCGCCATCAAGAACTGGCCGGGCGCATATTCGATCTCAGTTTCGGCATAGGCGAGGAAGGCCTTGCCCTCTGGGCAATACCGCTCGCGAGGGATGGTGCGCATAGCGTCCTGCAGGTCGGTGTCGGTCACATCACTGGTGCGAACCTGGCTCTCGACCATCGTCAGTCTAGCGGCGCGAAAATCAAACGTCATGCAACCCATGCCTTGCGTCGTTAGCCCAGAGCCAGACTCTGTGCTGATGCTGTGATTTACCCGCTTATAGGTCCGGGACGGCCTGAAAGGCAATGAGCGCTTAGCGATGTTTGATCGGCAACTGACAGTCTGCCCATTGCCCCGCGCAATTTGTTCTGATAGCCAACGCCCTCCGCTAGCGGCCTCGCGTCGCAAGTAACACCGGATGGCCTGGTGGCGGAGTGGTTACGCAGCGGCCTGCAAAGCCGTGTACTCGAGTTCGAATCTCGACCAGGCCTCCATCTCCCCGCCCCTTAGCGCTTTATTCATTGCGAATTTTCTGTGAAACAGCCTTTCACAGCCGTTAACTTTAATCTCTGATTAACCGACGCGGCGCAATTTCAGATGGTCTTCTGAGAAGACAACCCACCATCACGACTTGATTTGGCCCGGCCTCGCGCCGGGCTCTTTTTTGTCACAGAACATGCATCGGACGCTTGCGCCGCCGGAATGTCCATCCTATACGGTGCCTCCCTCAGCGATTGCTGATCCCCGGTAGCTCAGTTGGTAGAGCAGTCGGCTGTTAACCGACTTGTCGCAGGTTCGAGTCCTGCCCGGGGAGCCATCGCTCCTTCCCCCCATACCATCATTGAATTCGCTGTGAGTCGCGGCGGAGGTTTTGTGCTGCGTTACGAGTGATGAACCTTGCGAAAGGATAGCACTTACAAGAACAGTTATTTCACTCAAATTCGTTGCTCACGTTAAGCGGAGTGTCGATTCATGAGTGAAGCTCAAACGGAACTAAATGTTGGAGATGTTGTCATACTAAAATCTGGCGGATCGACGGCAGCACGCTGGACAATAATCGGCATCACCGATGGGATTGCTGAAATCGTGTCAGAAAATAATGGTCAAATAATCAGCCAATCCGTTCAACTGATAGCGCTGATGAAAGCTCCTTCAAATCCTGGCGGCATCAGAACTGGTCGTATCGTAAGGAGCTAACAACAAAGCTATGCGACTAGATCGAACCGTAGGCATCGACGGAAGATAGTCGCATTACCCCCTCACCAAACCCCAACATTCGGCATAGATAGCCACGGCTCCGCTGGCTCTAGGCTCGCGCCCTTTTGCAGGAGCTCGAA
>CAISGS010000244.1 GCA_903884915.1 uncultured Caulobacteraceae bacterium
CCCGTCGACACCAGCATGATCGCCGCCTCACGCGGACCCCAGCCAAAACGATGGCCAACGAACAGCACAAAGATGCTCGGAAACACCACATGGGCCATTTGGAACAGGAAACTGACACTCATCATCCCAACCAGACCGGGCTTTGAGCGCAGCAGGTCAAGCGATCCCACGGGATTGGCCTTGGCCCAGTTCAAGCCCTTGGCGCGGTTTTCAAGCGGCAAGGATTCAGGCAAGACGAACAGCCCATAGAGCCAATTGACCAAAGCCAAGGCCGCCGACAGGTAAAAGGGCCAACGCAGATCATATCCGCCGAGCCAACCGCCGATGGCGGGACCAATGATGAAGCCAATGCCAAAGGCTGCCCCCATCATGCCAAAGGCCTTGGCGCGGTCCTGGGGCTCTGTGACATCCGCCACATAAGCATTGGCGGTCGAGAAGCTGGCGGAGGTAATGCCGTTGATGACCCTGCCGATATAGAGCCAGATCAGGTTCGGAGCTAGGGCCATGACCAGATAGTCAATGCCGAGCCCAAAAATCGAAATCAGGAGGACCGGACGGCGGCCATAGCGATCCGACAACATGCCAAGGATCGGGCTGCAGACAAATTGCATCAGTCCCCAAGTCACAGCGAAAATCATCGTGTAATCAGCGGCAACCGCCGTATCGCCTCCGACCATGTCGCGGATCAGGTTGGGCAATACAGGGATCATCACCCCCATGGCGACAATATCGAGCACGGCGGTGGCAAAGATGAAGCGAACTGCAGCCTGTCGCTGTGGCTTAGAAACCGGCTGAACCAAGCTCTGGCTCCTGTCGTCGTCTTGGAAAATCGATACAAAAAACCCCCGGTTTTGGCCGGGGGCTTAATGAAATGTCTTAGTCTTCGGCGTCGTAGGACACTTGGACTGGACCGGAGTCCTTGCCCTTTTCCGACGGGTCACGATCGACAAATTCGATCACGGCCAGAGGCGCATTATCACCATAACGGAAGCCAGCCTTCAGGACGCGGATATAGCCGCCCTGACGCTCCTGATAGCGGGGGCCCAAGGTGGCGAACAGCTTGCCGACCTGTTCCACATCACGAACCTTGCTGATGGCCTGACGACGCGCATGCAGATCGCCGCGCTTGGCCAGCGAAACCAGCTTTTCCACGATCGGACGAAGTTCCTTCGCCTTAGGCAAGGTGGTCACGATCTGCTCGTGCTTGATCAGCGACGCAGCCATGTTTGCGAACATGGCCGTGCGGTGCGCGGTCGTCCTACCGAGTTTGCGGTGCGCGTAACCGTGGCGCATGGGGGTCTCTCCTTGGGGGCGGGTCGCCTCCCGGCGATCCGTTGAATAACAGGGCTATATCCCATTTCGCTTCGAGGTCACCCTCAAAAGCAAAACGGGGTTTAGGATTTTAGATCTGGTCTTCGAACTTCTTGGCCAGCTCTTCGATGTTTTCAGGCGGCCAGTTCGGCACATCCATGCCGAGGTGCAGGCCCATTCCCAACAGAACTTCCTTGATCTCGTTCAGCGACTTGCGGCCGAAGTTCGGGGTGCGGAGCATCTCGGCTTCGGTCTTTTGGATCAGGTCACCAATATAGACAATATTGTCGTTCTTCAGGCAGTTGGCCGAACGGACCGACAGTTCCAACTCGTCGACCTTCTTGAGCAGAGCCGGATTGAATGGCAGCTCTGGCTTGGATTCTTCGGACGACTTCTTCTTAGGCTCTTCAAAGGTGATGAAGATCTGAAGTTGGTCTTGCAGGATGCGAGCGGCATAGGCGGCGGCATCAACGGGCGAAACGGCACCGTTGGTTTCGATTTCCATAACCAGCTTGTCATAGTCCAGCGACTGACCCTGACGGGTGGGCTCGACGCGATAGGCCACGCGCTTGACTGGGCTGAACAGGCTATCAACAGCGATCAGGCCGATGGGCGCATCTTCCGGACGGTTCTTTTCAGCAGGGACATAGCCCTTGCCGGTCGCAACCGTGAATTCCATGCGAACTGAAGCGCCGTCGTCGAGCGTGCAGAGG
>CAISGS010000245.1 GCA_903884915.1 uncultured Caulobacteraceae bacterium
CCTTGGCATAGGCACTGATCACCGGCACAGCCCGGTCATAGGCCGCCAGATCGCCGCCAACCATGATGGTAAGAGCGCCATTGACGGCACCGGCCTGACCACCCGACACGGGCGCATCCAGAAAGCTCTTGCCGGACTGAGCCGCCAAAAGCGCCATCTCCTTGGCAACCTTGGCAGAGGTCGTCGTGTGATCGACGATCAATCCGTTTGCGGCCAGCGACGGCAAGATCGCCGCTACGACCCCGCGCACATCCTCATCATTGCCGACACAGAGCGCGATGAGATCACAATCTTTAGCCGCCTCAGAAGCCGTCCCGAAGGCGGCCCCTGCGTGCTCTGATGCCCAAGCCTGCGCTTTGGCGGCCGAGCGATTAAACACCCGAACCTCATGTCCAGCCTTGGCCAGATGCCCCGCCATAGGAAAGCCCATGACGCCAAGTCCGATGAAAGCAACGCGCATGGACGGTCCCTTAAGAGGCTTCGATACGGCCATATTGACCGCGGAAATAGGTCAGGCCTTCGCCCTCATCGGCATCAAAATCGACAACCTCACCGACAATAACGAGATGATCGCCCATCTGATGGCGCTCATGAACCCGGCAGGACAGGCGCGCCAAGCCACCGCGAACGACGGGCGCTGATCCCACGCTGGGTCCAGCCTGAACGTCGCTTTCGGTCAGGCGATAGCTCTGACGACGGGCACAGCGATCAGCCAAGCCTTGCTGGCTATCGCCAATGACATTGATGGCAAAGGCATCGGCAAGGGCAAAAAGCTTCCCGCGCTCCGAGACATCATCGACGCACCACAGAATGAGGCGCGGCTCTAGCGATACGGACACAAAGGAGTTGATCGTCATGCCCAAGGCAACCACGTTAGAATCGTTCGGCTCAGCGGCAATAGTCACGACAGCGACACCGGTGGCGTAGGTTCCTAGGGCCCGGCGATATCGGGTCGTTTCATCCATGATCAATTGAATTTCCTGTTTATCGGGATTTGCCCCGAACGGCTGCTAACCGCAACCCCATCTTAACATCCCCATGATATCTTGACGTGTGAAATAGAGGTTTACGGGCGAGAGACCATCCATGGCGGCTAAAGAATCCGCAGTCATGATTAAAAAGGTCAAGAAGGTGGTCGGCGGCGGCCACCATGGCGGCGCGTGGAAAGTCGCCTATGCCGACTTCGTGACCGCTATGATGGCCTTCTTCCTGCTGATGTGGCTGATCAACACCACCTCGCCTGAACAGAAGATGGGCATTGCCGACTATTTTGCGCCTGCCAGCGTGTCTCAATCCAATAGCGGTAGTGGCGGCATCCTTGGCGGCACGTCACTCGGTAAGGACGGGGCCAAGGCTGATGGATCTGCTCGCGTCTTGCAAAACGCCGCGCCCCAGAGCGAAAGCTCGGAGGACAGTCCTCAATCTGCATCCTCGCAGGCAGCTGAAACGGCGGAGGCCAAGGCGGCGGCAGCCGCTGAGCAGGCCTCTTTCCAGAGCGCTGCCCTGTCCTTGCGCCAAGCCATGCAGTCCATGCCGGAACTGGCGGAACTGTCCAAACAGGTGATTGTCGACCAGACCCCTGAAGGCCTTCGGATTCAGCTCGTTGACCAAGAAGGTCGGTCAATGTTCGAAAATGGCTCGGCCAAGCCCAACGAGCGCGCGCGCGTCTTGCTGCGTGCCGTAACCAAGATTGTCGATCAACTGCCCAACCGCGTTATTGTTGCGGGCCATACCAACGCCTCCGATGCAGGCGTAGGGGCTGGTGACGGCGACTGGAGCCTTTCTGCTGGACGTGCCGATGGCGCACGCAAAGTGATGCAACAGTTTGGTATGGATATGGACCGGGTCGCTCAGGTGACTGGCAAGGCCAATTCCGAACCCCTGTTCCCAGACGATCCGACCTTGGCCGGCAATCGGCGCATTTCCATTACCTTACTGCGCGAAGCCCCCGTGCTGCCACCGGATACGGGCATCTAACGGTCCGATATTTGCCCGCCAACGACGCCCTTTTGGTTGCGTAGTCGTTCAGGATTTGGCCTAATGAAAACTGCCTCTCGGGTTGGGCCAAGGACATCATCGTTCAGTGACGCACCATTTTGCCTCTCGCCAGCTTCGGTTCTTTTTAACCGCACCGGCACCGTGCCCCTATCTCCCTGAAAAGGTAGAACGAAAGGTGTTCGCGCACCTGCCGATGGCTGACGGACCAACCGTCAATGACACCCTCACTCAGATCGGCTTTCGTCGGTCACAAAATATCGCCTACCGTCCCGCCTGTGAGGGCTGTGACGCCTGCGTATCCGCGCGCATCCCCGTTGCTGATTATGTGTTTTCGCGTTCTGAGCGGCGCGTTCTGGACCGGAATCAAGATGTGGTTCGCCTTGAGGTCAAGGCAGAATCGACCATGGAGCAGTTTGAGCTCTTGCGGCACTACCTGACCCATCGCCATTCTCAAGGGGGCATGGCTGATATGACCTGGCCAGACTTCGTCGCCATGGCCGAAGATACCAGCGTTCGAACCCACATTGTTGAATATAGACTGCGCCCTATTGGGCATGGGACCGGCGAATTGATTGCCTGCGCGCTCGTGGACCAACTGTCTGACGGGCTGTCCTTAGTCTACAGTTTCTATAATCCAGACGCGGTAAAGCGCAGCCTCGGCTCCCTGATCATTCTCGATCATGTCCAACAGGCGCTCAGCCGAGACATTCCGAAGGTCTATCTGGGCTATTGGGTCAAGGGCAGCGACAACATGGCCTACAAGGCCCGCTTTAACCCCCTTGAGATCCTGCGCCCCAATGGATGGGTCCTGATGTCCTCGCGTGACCGCGAGCCTGCACCGCGA
>CAISGS010000246.1 GCA_903884915.1 uncultured Caulobacteraceae bacterium
AATGACAGCCTGACCGGCAATGGCGACAACAACATCCTCGAAGGCGGCGCAGGCAATGACCGGCTTGATGGCGGCATCGGCATTGATGGTCTGTTGGGCGGCGCGGGCGACGACACGCTGTTCGGCGGCGCGGGCGATGACCAACTCTTTGGCGGCGACGGCGCTGACACGCTAGAGGGCGGTGAGGGCAATGAGGTCATGCTCGGCGACGGCGGCAATGACCAGATCGATGGCGGCGCGGGCGATGACTATATGCTCGGGGGCCTTGGCGATGACCGGATCACAGGCGGCGTGGGTAATGACTTCATCATCGCTGATGGCGGGAATGACACGCTCTACGGCAACGATGGCGATGACGGCCTGCTGGGCCTAGACGGCGATGACACGCTCTATGGCGGTTTAGGGACCGACTACATCATTGGTGGGGCAGGCACTGACAAGCTCTATGGTGAAGACGGCAATGACAGCATGGACGGCGGCGACGGCAATGACCTCCTCGACGGCGGCAACGGCGATGACGGCCTGACCGGCGGCGTAGGGAACGACACCCTGTCTGGCGGAGCCGGTAATGATCAGCTCTGGGCTGGCGAAGGCAATGACAGTCTCAATGGCGGCGACGGTAGCGACTACATCATCGGCGGCATGGGCCAAGACACGCTTGCAGGCGGCGCTGGGGCCGACGCCTTCTTCTTCATGTCGGCGAGCGAGAGCACTGCAGCAGCAACGGACAAGATCACTGACTTCAGCTGGGCCGACGGCGACTATATCGAACTGTCCCGCATCGACGCCAACAGCGCCCTGGCAGGCGACCAAGCCTTCAGTTTTGTCAACAGCTTCACCAAGCAGGCAGGGCAGGCCACCCTGACCTATGATGCGGCCTCAAACACCTCGACCTTCAGCGCAGACGTCGACGGGGATGGCGTCGCGGATTTTGTGCTGCAGGTAACAGGGCAGCAGGATACCGGCCAGGGGTGGGTGTTGTAGGGGCGTCTCGGAGCGGCTTTTGATCCATAGATAGAATATTAGGGGAAGGTGGTTTAAGCTTTGGACTTTGCCGTCCAGCTCGGCCCAATGCCAGCTTTTGAAACCCAAAGGTCCGATGCCAAAGCCTGAATTTATGAGCCTTGTGCGGTCGGCCCTGAAGGCCTGTTCAAGCCATATTGGCTTTGCGGTGCTGTTTAGCGCCCTGATCAATATCCTCTATCTGGCCCCCACCCTCTATATGATGCAGGTCTATGATCGGGTGGTTCCCTCGCAAGGGCTCTTGACGCTCTTTTGGCTGAGCTTGGTCGTCCTCTTGGCCTTGGTCGTGCTCTACAGCCTGGACCTGATGCGGTCGCGCCTGATGGTGCGGGCGGCCCTGCGGTTCAATGACGAGTTAGCGGGGCAGGTCATCCATCGGCTCAATGCCGATCAAGGCCGCACCGCGACCAAGGGGGCCGGCACCCAAGCCTTGCGCGAGTTTGATAATCTCCGGCAGACCATCGCCGGGCAGGGCGGAATCTTGGCCCTGTTCGATATTCCTTGGACGCCGATCTATCTGTTGGCGGCGTTCCTGATCCATCCGGCTTTGGCGGGATTGGTCGTCGTTGGGGGCCTTTTGTTGATTAGTCTGTCGGTGGTCAATGACCGCACCGCTCGGGCTACTGCAACCACGAACCATCAGGCCATGACCCGCGCCTATGGCAATCTCGACGCGCTTCTGTCCAAGTCTGAAGTGATCCGCGTGATGGGCATGCAAAAGCGTTTAGAGACGAAGTTCATCTCGGAACGCAATCGTGTCATTGACGCGACGGCTGATCAACAGATCAAGGCCTCTAAATATTCAGTGGTGGGTAAGTTTATCCGTACTCTTTTGCAGTCTGCGGCTTTGGGACTGGGCGGCTGGCTGGCGGTTACCGGTCATATCACCGTCGGCTCGATCATTGCGGCGTCGGTTCTGCTCAGCCGTGCGCTGCAGCCCTTGGAACAGGTGGCCTCGGCTTGGCCAGCCTTGAACCAGGCGCGGGCGGCGATCCTGACCCTGAACGACCTGTTCTCGGACAATCCCGAACCGGCCCATCAGCCTTTGGCCCTGCCCGTACCGACCGGGCGGATTTCCATGACCAGCCTGTTCTATCGCGCGCGCGGCGGGGGTCCGATGATCCTTAAGGGCATTAATGCCCAACTGTTGCCCGGTGAGATTGTCGGCCTTATCGGTCCGTCTGGCGCAGGCAAGAGCACCTTTGCCAAGATCGTGGTTGGCGCCTTGACGCCCGACGCGGGCGATATCCGCATTGATGGCGCGACCTATCGCGATTGGGATGCTGACGCCCTCGGGGTCCATTTTGGCTATATGCCGCAGACCAATATGCTGCTGGGCGGAACCATCGCCCAGAACATTTCCCGCTTCACCAGCGTCGCCGAGGCTGAGCGCGCCGCGCTCGATGCCCAGATTGTCGAGGCGGCAAAGCGGGCTGGCGTGCATGAGATGATCCTGCAGTTCCCCGATGGCTACAATACCTTGCTGTCCAATACGGGCGAGGGGATATCTGTAGGGCAGGCGCAGCGCATTTCCTTGGCCCGCGCGTTATTTGGAAATCCCAAGGTCCTTGTTCTGGATGAGCCCAATTCCGCCCTCGATACACCCGGCGAAATGGCCTTGATCGCGGCCATGACTGAGGCCAAGGCCTTTGGTGCAAGCGTGCTGATCATCGCCCATAGGCCCTCCATGCTACAAAATGCTGACCGGGTGATTGTGCTCAATGGCGGCACGATCGAGCGCCAAGGCACACGGGATGAGATTATGGGGCCATCCACGGTGCCCGAGGCCAAACCGGTCGATCTTCGTCGTCCCGTGGGGCAAGCCTGATGGCTAAGCGTGGCCAAATGTCGGCGCTCTGGGCCGATATCAATAGCGGCGGGGCCCATTCGCCGCGCCTTGAAATATGGCTGGGGTCAGCCATTGCAGGGCTATTCTTTGTCGTCTTTCTGGGTTGGGCAGCCTTTGCCCCCTTGGATGCTGCTGCGATCACAGAGGGCGTGGTCAGCGTCGCAGGCAATCGCCAAGCCGTTCAGCCGCGTAACGGCGGCGTGGTCACCGAGCTCAATGTTGATGAAGGCCAAACGGTCAAGCGCGATCAACTCCTGCTCAAGATCGGCACGCCCGACACTGACGCCGTCGAGCGCAGTCTTGCCGGTGAGGTCATTTCTCTGTTGGCTCAGCGCGCACGTCTGAAGGCGGAAAGTGCGGGGCAGGTGAGCTTTGCTGCGCCCCCGGAATTTGCCGCCCTAACCGGTCGGGATAAGACCTTGGCCGATGTGGCTATGGCCGAGCAAAGGCACTATGCATCCGTCCGGGCCCAGTCCAACAGTGCGGCCACGTCGGTCCTCCAGCAGCGCCTTGATCAATATCGAGTTCAAAATGACGGCTTGGCCCGTCAGATTGGCTTTAATCGCAAGCAGCAGGACCTGGTCGGCGCCGAGCTGGACGGCCTAAAAAAGCTTGCTGTCGACGGCTATGTCTCGACCAATCGGGTGCGCGGCACCGAACGGGTCGCCGCCCAGCTTGATGGCGAAACCAGCCGCAATGAGACCGAGATCAGCCGCAACATCTCCGCCATGGCCGAGATCAACAGCCAGATCCTGTCGACCCGTAAAAAGGTCCTAGAGACCATTTCCGACGAGATGGCCGCGACCGAGGCACGGCTCGTTGATCGGTTGCCCAAATGGTCGGCGGCCAAGGAGATCGTGGTCCAGTCCTTGATCAAGGCCCCGTCCAGCGGCCGCGTGGTCGGCCTGAAAATCTATACGGTCGGCGGCGTGGTGTCGGCCGGTGAGCACCTGATGGATATTGTTCCTCAGGACCGTGGCATCGTGATCGATGCCATGTTGAATCCTACTGACGCTGCTGAGGTTCAGATCGGTATGCCGGCTACGATCCGCCTCAGTGTCTTCCATGACCGCAAGGCCCCAGTGCTTCAGGCCGTTGTTTCGGAGGTCTCCGCCGACAGCTTCGTCGATGAAAAATCGCGCGTGCGGTTCTTCAATATCGAGGTGCGTATCCCCGAGTCGGAGCTGCTAAAGATCAGCAAGGCCAAGGGTCATTATGATCTGCGGCCCGGTCTCAATGTTGAGGTCATCGTCCCGTTGCGCAAGCGCACGGCCTTGACCTATCTGACCGAGCCCATCGGCAAAGCCTTAACCCGCGTGGGGCGTGAGCCTTAACTGGCCTTGGCCATGGGCTTACCGTCATCTCGCAGCACGACATAGATCGCCGGGATCACCAATACGGTCAGCAGGGTCGATGAGGCGAGCCCGAACAGCAGCGATAGGGCCAGGCCCTGAAAGATCGGATCGAACAGGATCACCGCTGCCCCGATCATGGCCGCCAGTGCAGTCAAGACGATGGGCTTGAAGCGAATGGCTCCGGCCTCGAGCAGCACCTCACGCAATGGGCGACCGGCTGTTTCTTGACTGTGACGGATGAAATCGACCAGTAGGATCGAGTTCCGCACAATGATCCCAGCCAGAGCGATGAAGCCGATCATCGAAGTCGCGCTGAAGGGCGCTTGAAACAGAACGTGGCCGAAGACGATGCCCACCAAGGTCAGGGGTATAGGGGTCAGGATCACCAAGGGCAGCTTGAAGCTCTTAAACTGCGCCACGACCAGCACATAGATGCCGAGGATAGCGACCCCGAAGGCGGCCCCCATGTCGCGGAAGGTGACCCAAGTGATCTCCCACTCGCCGTCCCACAGGATGCTAGCCTTGCTCTCGTCGGTCGGTTGGCCATTGAGGCGGATATCGGGGGCCTGACCTGAGGGCCATATCGCCTCGCGCACCTTCTTGTCGACGGCCATCATGCCATAGATGGGAGCCTCATATTGGCCGGCCAATTCGGCCATGATCATGTCCACGTCCCGGCCATCGCGGCGGAAGATGTGGGTGGATCCAGCCTCGCGGCTGGCGCTAACCACTTCGCCCAACTCGACCAAGCGTGTCCCCCCTGCGGTTTGGCTGGCGGCGACGGGCAGGCTGGCGAGGGTCTCGCCCCAGGTGCGCTGCGATTGAGGCAAGCGCACAGAGATTTCCAAGGGGTCGCGTCCTTCACCGCGATAGGCATAGCCCACCACCTGTCCACCAATGGCGGCAGCGACGCTGTCGAGCACCTCACGGTCGGTCAGGTTCAGCCGCTCCATCCGGTCGCGGTCGGGCGTGAGCCGTAGCCGTGGGCGGGCGACGCCGTAGCTGTCATCGACATCGACAATATAGGGCACGGACCTGAAGATCGCTTTGAGCTGTTCAGCCGTCGCGCGGCGCACCGCAGCGTTCGGGCCATAGACCTCGGCCAGCAGGGTGGCCATGACCGGGGG
>CAISGS010000247.1 GCA_903884915.1 uncultured Caulobacteraceae bacterium
CAAGTCATCACTGAAATTTTCGATCAATACTGACTTTCTTGAATTCGCTCTCCCGAATTTTGGCGACAAAAGGGGGGCGAATGAAACCCCCTGGACATGATTACCGATAGTTGCCTTGCCGATTTGAAGGATGGAGGGCGCGATATCCACACTCGAAACCAAGGATTCTATCCGGGTGTTTTCTTTCACAACGTCTGGATACTTCACGATAAGCGGAGACTTTATGGACTCCTCGTAGGGAAGCCGGCGCTCGATACTCAGCCCATGCTCACCGAAAAAGTATCCATTGTCGCTGGTGAAAATGATCGCCGTGTTGGATATTTGATCCGTCTTTTCAAGCGCTTCTATTATATTTCCCAGGCTCTCATCGACGGACAGGATCATTTCCGCGCGATCTCGAATGCTCTGTTCGCTTGTCCCGGGATCCAGAATAGGGCCGAACTCGCGGACCACCTCTGGTGATTTCTTTCGGTCCAGAAATCGTTTGACCATCTCGCTGCCGAGCGCGCCTTCAGCGGCCGTCTTGCCGATGCTCTGCCTCGGGAAGATCTGATCCTTGTAGCGGTCCTTGTACTTTTCAGCCGGGATGTAGCGGTTGCCGTATTCGGTATCCAGCGACCCATCATCCCTCTGGATGGCGTCAGGATGGACCGCCTTATGGGCGAGATGCAGGAAAAATGGGCGCGGATCATCCTTCTGACGGTCGATGAACCCCACCGCCCGGTCCGTCAGAATTTCCGTGACATATCCCTTTACGGTCGCGAGCCGGCCGTTCTCGTAGATCTTCGGGTCATTTATCCGTCCCTGACCGGGGAAGCTCACCCAATAGTCAAAACCAGGCCGCGGCGTTGGATCGTTTCCCATATGCCACTTGCCGACATGGGCCGTCGCATAACCTGAGCGCTGGAGATCCTGCGGAAAGGTCCTCAGAAGGTGGCTGAGCGCGTCCCGGCTGGCATTGTTATAAATGCCGTGCCGCGCCGTATATTGCCCGGTGAGAATGCAGGCGCGGTTTGGCGAGCAGAGTGGGGTCGCGTGGAATGCATTCGAGAAGGTTGCGCCCTCTCTGGCCAAACGATCGATATTCGGCGTCTTGAGATAGGGATGACCGGCTGCGCCGAACTCATCCCAACGCAGGTCATCGACGAGGATCAGAATGATGTTTGGAGTTCGACGGGGCTCCGGCACCGGAAAGCTTCGAGCTGATCCAGCTGCAGCCAGGGTAGCTCCACTGGCACCCACCAAACCTATGACTTTTCTGCGATTCATAGCCAGTTTCCGAGGGCCAAGAGCGGGTTTGCTCGCGCGACCAGCCTGCAGACCGGTGGTTTTGCTAAAGCCACCTGTCGCTCCAGACCCCGCTCGGCGAGCACCTCAACCGCCATATGCCTGGCAATGAAGGAGCACAAGGGGCGCTCTGGGGATCTGTCGCAAAGGCTCCGTCAAAGTGCCCGATTTTCGGTGCCGCTCAAGGCGCAACCCACAACGGCGTCCGCCTGATGCGGGCCTCCCAAGGCCGTGCCGAGGGAGGTCCCTGGGCCTGATCGGCAGGTCACCGGTAGACTGCAAACCCGTGACAGCGGCTCGCCGAAGCCGCTGCAGGCCTAGGTCTAGGCCCGCAGCGCCGCTGCCACTGTGGGCGCGAGCCGGTCTGCGATGATGCGCGCACCAGCGGCATTGGGATGGATGCCGTCGCGCTGCATCAGACGTTGAACGCCGATCACGCCACCCATGAAGTCAGGGTGGTAGAAGGCACCGGTCTCACGGGCCAGGGCGGGATAGAGGCCATTGAAGTCGCGGGCATAGGAGGCTCCGATCAGCGCAGGCGCGCGCACCCCGGCCAGCACCACCTTGATGCGCCGGGCCTTCAGCTTGTCGATGATCCGGCGCAGATTGGCCTTGGTGCTGCGCGGATCAGCGCCCTGCAGCAGGTCATTGCCCCCCAGGGCCACCAGGCAAACAGCCGTCTCCGAGCCAACGCTGAAATCGACCCGCGCCAAGGCCCCGCCGGAGGTGTCGCCCGAGACACCGGCGCCGCGCACCAGGGTCTTGACGCCAAGACGCGCCAGAGCGGCCCCAAGTTGGGCCGGCAGGGCGTCGCGCGCCGGCAGGCCAAGGCCCGCCGTGATCGAGTCGCCCAGCATGGTGATCACCGGCGGCCTGTCGCGCGCCCATGCCCTCGAACCCAGGAGGCTCCCGCCCAATCCAATAAATGCCCCACGTCTGGTAGGACTAGGTCGTG
>CAISGS010000248.1 GCA_903884915.1 uncultured Caulobacteraceae bacterium
AGGAGATCATCCTCGTCCTTCGACAAGCTCAGGATGAGGATGAATGGAAAGCACCGTGCTCTCAATCTTCCTCATGCTGAGCTTGTCGAAGCACGAGGAAGTCCCACAGACAGAGCCTAACCCGCCGTCAGCTCCAGCCCCTCCAACCCACCATCCGCCCGCCAGGCCTCGATCAGTTTGACAAAGGCGATGGGGCCCTTGCCGTAGGCGCCGTTGCGGGCGGCGAGGGCGGAGGGTTTGCCTTCGTTGTTGTAATAGCCGGGGGTGCATTCCTCGGCGAATTCTTGGCGGGAAATGGCGGAGTCGATGATGGTCTGGACCCAGGCCTCTTCGGCATCTGCGGCGGCTTCCACCACCGTGACCCCGCGCTTTTGGCATTCGGCGATGATGTAGGCGGCATGCTTGCTCTGTTCGTTAAGCATATGCGGATAGCTGACCGTGAAGCCCGACTGCGAGATCGCGAAGATGAAGTTGTTGGGGAAGTCGCGGCTGTGCATGCCGTGCAGGGTCGAGACCCCGTCCGCCCACTTCTGAGTCAGGGTCTGGCCGCTGCGGCCCTTGACCTCATAGCCGGCGCGCTGGGCATAGGAGGTGCCGACCTCAAAGCCGGTCGCGAAGATCAGGCAGTCCAGCTCATATTCAACACCATCGACCACCACGCCGCGCTCGGTGATCTGCTGCACGCCTTTGCCTTGGGTGTCGACGAGTGTGACATTGGGCCGGTTGAAGGTCGCCAAATAGTCATCGTGGAAACAGGGGCGCTTGCAGAACTGGTTGTACCAAGGCTTGAGCTTGTCGGCGGTCGCCTTGTCGGCCACGACCTGATCGACGCGCGAGCGGATCTGCTCCATCTTGCGGAAATCGGCCAGTTGCAGCAGTTCAGCGGGATCGCCAGTCGTTCCGTCGGCGGACTGTTCCTTCCGGATGCGCGCGACGATGCCAATGTTGCGGATGATGTCGGTCCAGCCGTCGGAAACCAGATCTTCTGGCGCATAGCCGCCGGAGACGAGGATGTTGAAATTGTCCATCCGGTGCTGTTGCCAGCCGGGCTGAAGGCTGTTGGCCCATTCTGGATCGGTGGGGCGATTGTTGCGCAGATCGATGGATGAGGGGGTGCGCTGGAAGACGAACAGTTGCTCGGCGCCTTCGCCCAGATGGGGCACGCACTGAACGGCGGTTGCGCCGGTGCCGATGATCCCGACCCGCTTGCCCTTCAGGCCCGTCAGGCCACCCATCGGATCACCGCCTGTATAGTCATAGTCCCAGCGGCTGGTGTGGAAGGTGTGCCCCTTAAAGGTCTCGACCCCGGCAATACCCGGCAGCTTGGGCCGGTGCAGAGGGCCATTGGCCATGATCACGAACCGGGCCTTCATGGCATCGCCGCGGTTGGTCCGGATGATCCAGCGAGACGCAGCATCATCCCACGTCACGTCGGTGACTTCGGTCTGGAAACAGGCATCGCGATAGAGATCGAAATGCTCACCGATCATGCGGCAATAGGCCAAGATCTCTGGCGCGCGGGTATATTTCTCGACCGGCACATAGCCGACCTCTTCGAGCAGGGGCAGATAGACATAGCTTTCCACGTCGCAGGCCGCGCCGGGATAGCGGTTCCAGTACCAGGTGCCGCCAAAATCGCCGCCCTTTTCGATCATGCGAACATTGTCGATGCCTGCCTCGCGCAGCCTTGCGCCCGCCAGCAACCCGCCAAAGCCGCCGCCAATCACCGCCACCTCGATCTCATCGGTTAGGGGTGCGCGTTCGAAACCGGGCTCGACATAGGGGTCGTCCAGATAGTGGCTGAACTCGGCCTCGATCTTGATGTACTGATCATTGCCCTCGGCCTTGATGCGTCGGTCCCGTTCCGCGCGGTACTTTTTGCGCAGTTCAACCGGGTCGAAATCAAGGCTCATCGTCGCAGCAGCGTCGGTCATGGCGGCGTCTCCCTTATGTTTTGACATAGGGTGAGGGTTGACGCGGCGTCAGGTCAAGCCTTGCTATGAGGCAAAGGGTTCAGGCCCTAAAAGGCCAGCCCTTGAGCCACCGATTTCAAGCGTTCCACCAAAGACAGTTTGTCATCGATAAAGTCGCTATCGACCCACCAGTCCTCGACCTCGCGCAGGACTTCGCCAACCAAAGGACCAGCCGGAACGCCCGAACCGACGACATCCTTGCCAGAGATGGGCATGACCGGTGCATGCCAGCTTTCGCCCAGAGCCAGCAAACCGCGCCATTGCGGGGTGGTGGCGGGACGCAGGCTTCTGGCCCAGTGCAGCTTGACCCGATCGCGGAACACCGCGTTGCCCAGCCGATAGACCGCCTGCCTTGCGGCCTTGGGGCTCATCCATGAGACCAGTCGGGGTTCTGTGCCCAGAGCCTGCGCCAATCGCTCGCGTTCGGCATTCGACAGGCGCAAGGCTCTGCCTAAGGCCTCTCCGGCCACAGGATCAGCCGGTAAGAGGGCCGCCAGTCGCAGAAGGGGCTCATTCTCAAACAGTTGCTCGTCTTCGATGGTCACCAGTCGGTCTAGCACCGCCAGCCCTTCGGCCTGCGGCAAGACCTGCGCCAGCACTCCGGTCGAGGCCATCAGCCTTAACGCGGGGCGCGGGTCGTCGGAGGC
>CAISGS010000249.1 GCA_903884915.1 uncultured Caulobacteraceae bacterium
GGGGCGCTAGGGCTAGTCGCTAGATCGCCCGCAGCGTGGGCTCAACCTGATCCAAAGACTTGGCGATAATCGCGACCATCTGGTCAATCTCGGCATGGCTGATAATCAGGGGTGGGCAAAAGACGATGCTGTCGCGGATGCCGCGCACCATCAGGCCATTGGCGATGCAGGCGTCGCGGACAATCGGACCTGCCGTGCCTTCAGCCCCGCCAAAGCGCTGGTTGGTGCCCTTTTTGGAGACGATCTCAATCGCGCCGATTAGGCCAAGGCTACGAACTTCGCCAACCAAGGGATGATTGTTCAGCGTGGCCATAGCCTTGGCGATATAGGGACCCGTATCCAGACGCGTGCGCTCAATCAGGTTCTCTCGTTCCATGATCTCGATGTTCTTTAGCGCCACGGCGCAGGCCGTCGGATGGCCGGAATAGGTAAAGCCATGCACAAAATCGCCGTCATGGGCCTTGAGCTCATCGACAATGAAATCGGCCACGCCCACCGCTGAGATCGGCAGATAGCCGCTGGATAGACCCTTGGCCATGGCGATGATGTCAGGCTTGATCCCGTAATGCTGGTGGCCGAACCAATGGCCAAGGCGCCCAAAGCCGCAAATGACCTCATCGCAGACCAGCAAGATGCCATATTTGCGGCAAAGAGCCTCGACCTTAGGCCAGTAGCTTTCGGGCGGAATGATCACCCCGCCCGCGCCCTGAACCGGCTCACCGATGAAGGCGGCGACATTTTCAGGGCCCACGGCCAAGATACGGTCCTCGATGGCCTGGACCGCCCGGTCAGCAAAGGCGTCCGGATCCTCGCCAAAGCCGTCATTAAAGCTATAGGGCTGCATCACATGCTCAACGCCTGGGACCGGCAAATTGCCCTGAACATGCATGTAGGTCATGCCGCCAAGGCTGGCGCCAGCCACGGTCGAGCCATGATAGGCATTCCAACGGCTGATAAAGACTTCGCGCTGGGGCTGGCCCTTGAGGGTCCAATAGTGCCGCACCAGACGAAAGACCGTGTCATTGGCTTCGGAGCCTGACGAGTTGAAAAAGACGTGGCTAAGATGGCCGCCCATCTTCTCGGCGATCTTGGCGGCCAGCATGACGGGCGGCGGCGTCGCGGTTTTAAAGAAGGTGTTGTAGTAGGGCAGCTCCAACATCTGCTCGTAGGCCGCATCGGCCAGTTCCTTGCGGCCATAGCCGACATTGACGCACCAGAGCCCAGCCATCCCGTCGAGGATCTTGGTATTGTCGCCATCAAAGATGAAGCAGCCGTCGGCGCGCGTGATGATGCGGCTACCGCCCAAGGCCTCCTGCAAGCGATAGTCGCTCTGGGCTGGAAGGTGGTGGGCCAGATCCAGGCGGCGAAGCTCAGCCACATCGTGGTTACGGATCGGAACGGTCATAGGGATACTCCAGACAAAGGGGGCGATTGGCGACTTGGTTCACCGCGCAAGGCCTCACCAAACATAGCAAAAAACTGTTGAGATTGGGGATGATCAGCGGTGCGCCACTCGGGATGCCACTGCACCGCCAAAAGCTGCGCGCCATTGACCTTGGCCGAGACCGCTTCGATCAGGCCGTCGGGCGCGCGCGCTTCGATAGCTAGGCCCACTCCCAACCGATCAACGCCTTGGAAATGGACGGAATTGACGACCAATTGATCTTGGCCATATCGGCGCGCCAAGACCCCGCCCGAGGTCAAGGTCACAGGGTGGACATGGTCAAACATAGCGTCAAAGGCGACATCATCGGAAGCATGGTGAGCTAGAGGGGCGTTTGGGGCGCTAACATCCCGCCGAAGGCTGCCTCCGAACGCGACATTGATCTCCTGAAAGCCCCGGCAGATGCCAAAGACCGGCCGGCCCAAATCGAGCATGGCGGCGATGAGGTCCTGTGTCATGGCATCGCGCGGCGCATCAAAGGGACCCGGCGCATCATCAACCGCCTCGCCGTAGCGATAGGGCTCAAGGTTCGAAGGACTTCCCGTCAGCATCAGCCCATCAAGGCGGGCTGCAATCTCTGTCGCCTTCATCTGGCCCGGCACAGAGGGCACCAGCAAAGCGGCTACATCGCTATAGGTCATTGTGGCTTGGACATAACGGTTCATCACCGCCTGAGCGGTTTCAAGGCCAACGGTGCGGTTACAACAGATGATCCCAGCGACGGGGCGTGATGTGCTCATGGCCTGATATCAAGACAGCAGCACGGCAGGCGAACAGGCATGCCATGAGAGCCAAACCGGCTCATCCCACGTAAAGTCCTCTTGATCCCAGCGGGTCAAGTTCGATCTTACCACCTTGACCAAACGACCATTATCCAAGGTCACGTCAAAGACGGTTTCAGAACCAAGATAGGACAGATGGGTAATGGTCCCCGCCACGACATTATGACCCTCTGGCGCATCCTCCATCTTGATCGGAGAAGCCCCTTGAGCGCGCTTATGGATCTCGATCTTCTCAGGCCGAATGGCGGCCCAAAGGGTGGTGTTAGCGGCCCCCGTGACCCCGTGGTCAAGATAGATCGGAACGCCAGCCTCGTCGGAGCTGATCACCGCATGGTCTGGCTCATCGACCGTCAACTGGCCCTCAAACAGATTCACCTGTCCGATAAAGTCGGCGACAAAGCGGGAGTTGGGGAACTCATAAAGATCGCTGGGCGTCGCCACCTGTTGCAAGAGGCCGCGGTTCATCACCGCGCACCGGGTGGCCATGGCCAAGGCCTCGTCCTGATCATGGGTTACCATGATGAAGGTGATGCCGACCTTTTCTTGCAACTGGGTCAGTTCAGAGCGCATCTGATCGCGCAACTTGGCGTCCAGCGCCGAAAGGGGCTCATCGAGCAACA
>CAISGS010000250.1 GCA_903884915.1 uncultured Caulobacteraceae bacterium
ATGGGCAGCTGGGCAAGCTTTGAGCGTCGCTACCAGCCCATAGGGTCAAGCTATATCTGCGATACTTATCTGCGTGACTGGCGCGAGATTCCTGAGGGAACAGACATCCATCTGGTCTGGACCGTGTTGGACTGTGATGGACGGCTTTGCATCGTCCCGGGCTTTGCCAGCGTCAACTATTACGCGCGGATCCTTTGCACCAACCCATGGCCAGAGATTGACGAAGGGATGCCCGGCTATGTCTATTGAACAGCGCGGCAGCGACGGGAGGGGTGGGATCGACCCGACCGTGCCCGGCCTGCCCGATGATGAAGACGAGCTGATCTGGACCGCTGGTCAGGCCATGGTCAGTTATGACCAAGGGGTCATGGCCAGCGACTTGGTTGTCATGGTTCATGCCGCCCGCCTCTATAAGGCGGTTATCCTCGAAATGAACAAAGGGACTTTTTTTGCCTGCGATGCAGGTGATGACAGTCCCAGCGAGCGGCTACGCCGCGCCCTTAGCGCCCTCGATAGCGCCGTGCCCCGTTGGGGCCAGTGCGGCGCTTTCTTTATCGAGCACGCCGGGATCAAGGCGGTTGTCCAATCGCGCAGCACGCCAAACAGTTTGGCCTTTAGCTTTCATGCGGTCTCGGGAGCCGTGCCCTTCATCTCTGAGACAGGCTACAGGTCCTTTATTACGCCCCGCGCGCCATTTGCGACCTTGGTCGATGACGCGGCACGGATGTGGATTGAAGCCATTCTTGGCGAGATCAAACGCCCGGTGATGATCGCCCCGAACTATAGCACCCAGGACTTTACAGCAGACTATCCATGGCTATCGCCCGATCAGATTGGCGGGACATCTCACTTTGTCGAAGCCTCAGGGCAGGGGGCTTTTGGGTTCTGAGCGAGGCAGTTTGGCTCTCGGCTTTGTCGCATCCTGTCATGGCAGCCCGAAAGTCAACGGCTGCGCCGTTCCCCTCGGCTCGCGGTTTGGACCGCTCGCATCGGTGACTGTCGGGCACCCAGCCATGCCCGGTGCGTCCTAGCCAGTCGCTGGGACTGGCCCATAAGGAGACTTCATCATGACAGACCAGAGCACCATCAAGGCAGATCGATCAGACACTATCGCCCGCCATAATGATGCCTTTCGAAAGGCCCTGAAAACGATCTTGACGCCGGACGGACTGGTCCGGGGCCGCGTCGTCGTCACGCGATCAGTCCACGATCTGCCCGAACAGCTTTATCTGGCAGCCGTCGAAAAAATGCGGATCGAGTGCACTTTCGACGCTGGAAACGATCCCTACGGAGAGCATGACTTTGGGTCACTTAGCCTGACAGGGCCAGGCTGTGACCAGCCTCTGACCTTCCTATGGAAGATCGACTACTACGCAGACGACAGCCTTGAATGGGGCTCAAATGAGCCGGAAAGGCTTTCAGCGACCTATCGGGTTTTGACCCTGATGTTGCCGGAAGACTACTAACGACTGGGGGCCTTGCGCCCCCTTTTTTGATCGCCGTAGCGCAGTTAAAAGTGACGAGATCAAGGTCTCGGTATGACGATTTCAAACTCGCTTAAGATCTGATTTTGAACCTGACGCCGAGAGGCGGTTCAGGACCTTTGCCATGGGCCAAGACGCTCGTGATTGAAATTCAAGCTTTCCCTCGACATACCCAATGGGCCTATGGCGCAACATAATGCCTGCCTTTGGGGGTAGAACTTTTTTGCTTCAATGGCCCCTTTGGGCAAGGCTCGGACCTAAAGGCAATCAAGGCCTCTCAGGTGATCAAAGGGACTCCCGATCAAAGACGATGACCCCAAGGGGGCAATTGAAAAAGCTATCAAGAGATAGCGCACACCATACGCACGCCTGCGGCCAGTGTAAGTTATTGTTTTACAACAATAATAAAAGTGCGGAGGGGGAGAGACGATTTCGTCTACCCAAATTTTGAATGTCTATTAATATCAATAATTCAATTGCTTAAGGGGGAGCGTTTTTGTCTCTCCTAAGTGAACTGGAGGTTTTTATGCCATCGAAATCACCCCGTCTTCAGTGCTATGTTGAACCTGTTACAATGGCCCGGGTCAAGGAGCTAAGCCGTGTCGAGAACCGACCTATTGGCTCCATTGTTGATGATGCTTTGGCCAACTACATCGTCGATCAGAAAAGCTGGACCATCCACCAAGCCGCTTTCCAGTCGATGCTGGCCTTGACCATTACAGCGGCTTTGGCGCGCAAAACCCTATCGACCAAAGAGATGGATGAGGCCCAAGATAGGGCCCAGCGACTAGCGGCGGTGATCTTCGGTCCCTTGGGTAAACGCCCCTTCGATGTCGATGTGAGCCCCCCGACAGACGAGCGTCTTTTGGCCCTTTTCGAAGCCCTGTCTTAGGCCTATAAAACCCTACCACTAGGTGAGTGCCTCGCCATTTCGTGTCCTTTTTTTGGATTACAAAATGGTAAAATCATCATCGGATGCTTTCAGCGCCTTCGTTCGCGGTGGGCAGGTGCTTGGCCATGCCATGGTCATGGCGGGACAAGAGGCCAAGCGATATTGTTTCCTTGTCTTTTGTTGGGGCGTGGTCTGTATCGTCATTGTTAATCTGCGTGCGCCTGAGGACATGCAGACCTTCGGGGCCTTGGCCCTTATGGCTGACCTGCTCCACTGGATGGGGCCGCCGTTCCCGCAACATCTTAATGTGCCAACGCCTGGGCTAAGGCCTCTGAGCTATCCAGTGACCTTGGTGCCGCACCTAAGCTGGGTGGAGCCTTTGGCCCATGGCTATCGGCGTCTCATGATCCTTGGCGGGGTCTTATGGCTCATCGGCGATGGACTGATCTTGACCCTGATGGCCTTCTGGTACACCCAGATGGGCCGCGAGAAGATCGAGACCACGCAGACGCGCGGCCAGATGATCGTATCGGCCAAGGCCCTTATCGCGCAGATTGATCTGTTCAATCGCCTAGAGGCCAAGACTAAGGGCAGGCCCGAACATCTGCCCGCCAAACTGGTCGGGGTTCCCTATCCGTTTGATGGGGAGTTTGAACATACCTTGATCACCGGCAGTCCAGGCTCTGGCAAGTCGGTGGCGATCCATAAGCTGATCGCCTCGATCCGCGAACGCGGCGACCGGGCCGTGATCTATG
>CAISGS010000251.1 GCA_903884915.1 uncultured Caulobacteraceae bacterium
GATAAGGGCGTCGCCTTGGTCGGTGAAACAGGTCGCTCTTTAGGCGTCATTGAGTCGACCATCCTACAGATGGACGAGTTGATCGGCTCCATCGCCAACGCGACCAAGGAGCAGGCTCTCGGCCTGAGCCAGATCAATATTGCGGTCAATGATCTTGATCGCAGCACGCAGCAGAACGCCGCTATGGCGGAGCAGTCCAGCGCAGTCGCCGCGACCTTGGTGACCAGCGCCGAGCGTCTCGCGGAGCTTGTGCAAAGGCTAACGATTGACGGCTAAGCCTGTCGTTTAAGGCTTTATCGCAGGATTCAGCCGCGCGACGCCGCCGCCGGGCAGGTGGGCCTCGTAGGGGCTGAGCCGGGTGTCTGGGGTCATGTAGTCGGTGGAGACATAGTGCGCGCCGGAGGCGAAGGCGGCCGTCTGAGTGCTGTGATCGTTGGTTCTCGCCTCGACCGTATCGGCATCGGCGCGGGTGCGGACAATCAGACCGGCCTTGACGGCGGCGGTGATGCGCGCGGCCTGGGTCTTGGGCGCATTAAGGGTGATATAGCCCGCAGCCGGTGAGGCCTCATCGACATTGACGAACATGACCCGGCCTTCAAGGGACTTGCGCGCGCCGCGATAGAGATCGGTCTTGGCCGGGCCCTCATCCATGGCGAACAGGAACTTTCCTCGGGCGGCTTTCAGCCTTGGCCAAGCTCCAGCCGCGACAGCCTCACGAAGGGTCGGATAGCGGCCTTGGACCTGATCGGGCGTGATCAGATGATCGGGAGCAAAGACCGACCGGATCTCCGCATCAATCGACTCCATCGCCGCCAGATCAAAGGGCAGCAACGGCGTCGCGCCGGGCATGGGGATCTGGTCGTCCTTGAGGTTCATGATCACCAGGATGGGCATGTGATCGGGGTGAGCCTTCGACCAGTCCCGCATTTGCGTTATGCACTGAACAAAGGTCTGGCAAACGCTGCGATAGTCGAGGTCGGGCACATGCATGACCTTCAGACCCGGTGCAGCCATCAGGCTGGTGTCATAGGGCTGCTTTTCTTTGGCCAGCTTTAGGCCCATCGGCGACAGATAACGCCCGCCCTTTGGGTCATAGACATAGTCCAGTTCGATCTGCCGCGCCCCGGCATCGAGCTGGACGCTCAGTGGCGGCTTGGCATAGTCGAGGCTGGCGGCGGCCTTGGGATTGATCAGCTTGAAGCTCGCCATCTCTTCAGGCGCAATGGCGGCCTTGTAGCTATTGTGCGTGCCAATGACCTGAATGGCATTCATCGGCAGAGCGTCCACGGCGGCGCGCGTGCAACCGGGCTGGCCCGTTGGCTTTTCCAGATCACAGGTCGGTAGGACCGATAGGGCAGCGGCGAGAACGAACGGGATCATGGGCGTGGCCTTTGGGTTGGACTTCCCAAACCATAGACTGGATTTGTGTCAGTTTGGATAGGACTCTGGAGTTAAGCGCCACGTGTGTATGACCTGCAAAATTCAATCATAAGTATAAATATTATAGGATCCTTTGCGCCCAAAAAGATAATATCTGATCAAATATCTAATAAAAAACTAAATAACACTGGGAATCATGCTGATCATGAATGGAGTATATCTTGACCTAATGCAGAAATAGTCGGAACCTTACTGAGTTTCAATTTTCAGAAGGGTTTTATGACATGCGTTTACCTCTCTTTTCCTTGTTGCTCGTCGGTGCATCCTGTGCCGTTATTTCAGCCTGTACGCCAAAGCCAGCGACGCCGACTGTGGATGTTGCGGCAGTTGAGTTGGCCGTAAAGACTGATGCTAATCAGTTGATCGCGGACCTGAATGCGCGCGATGCCGTTAAGGCCGTCGCGCGGGATACGGCTGACATTGTGAACATGCAGCATGGCGCAGCGAACTATGTCGGCATTGACGCCGATCTCGCCATGACCAAGCAGATCGTCTCTGACCCGAACCTCAAGCTTGCCGTTAGCAATGAGGTGGTCGACGTCGCCGCTTCCGGAGACCTTGCGGTCTATCGCTCAACCTACACCTACATCTTCACTAAGCCAGGTACGCAAGAAGCTACGACGGAAACGGGCAACTTCCTGCTCGGCTATAAGAAGCAGGCCGATGGCAAGTTGAAGCTCGCTTGGACGATGCTATCCGATACGCCCGCTGCCGCGCCTGCGGCTGCGAAATAACTTCAAGGCCTAAATCGCTTTAGCCTCCCTCTGTCGGTCCCTTATCGCGGTCGGCAGAGGGGGGCTATCGGCTCAATAGCTCTTGGGCAGGTCCAGCACCTTCTCAGCAATGAAGCTGAGGATGAGCTGTTCGGTGATGGGGGCCAGACGCGTGATGGCCACCTCGCGATAGAGCCGCTCGACATGATATTCCTTGGCATAGCCAAAGCCGCCATGGGTGGCGATCGACTGCCAGCAGGCATCGTGACCTGCCCGCGCGGCGAGGAACTTGGCGCTATTGGCTTCGGCCCCGCAGGGTAGGCCTTGGTCGTAAAGCTCCGCCGCCTTTAGGGCCATCAGCCAAGCCGATTCCAGATACATCCAGCGTTCGGCCAAGGGATGCTGAATGGCTTGGTTCTGGCCGATGGGTCGGTCAAACACGATGCGGTCCTTGGCATATTGCGTGGCCCGGCGCAGGGCATCTTGACCAATGCCGATGGCTTCGGCCCCGATCAAGATGCGCTCAGGATTGAGGCTATGCAGAATATAGCCAAAGCCCTTGCCCTCCTCGCCGACCCGGTCCTCGTCGGGGATGAACAGGCCGTCGATGAAGATGGCGTTGGAATCGACCGCCTTGCGGCCCATCTTGGGAATGCGGTGCACATCGATCTTGCTGCGGTCGAGGTCGGTATAGAAGATGGTGATGCCGTCGGTGGGCCGCGCGCAGTCTTCGAATTTGGTGGTACGGGTCAGGAGCATGATCTTGTTGGCTACCTGCGCCGTCGAGGTCCAGACCTTCTGACCATGGACGACATAGCCGCCCGGCACCTTTTCAGCAAAGGTGGTGATGCGGCTGGTGTTCAGGCCCGCATCGGGCTCGGTAAAGCCAAAACAGCACTGATCATCACCGGAAATTAGCCTTGGCACCCAGCGGCTCTTTTGCTCATGGGTGCCCTTGACCACGATGGGGTGAGGGCCAAAGAGGTTGATATGGACCGAGGAGGACGAGGTCATGCCCCCGCCATGGCTGGCCACCTCATGCATCATGATCGCCGCTTCGGTCACGCCCAGACCCGCGCCGCCATAGGCTTCAGGCATGGTGATGCCGAGCCAGCCCGCATCGGCCATGGCGCGGTGAAACTCACGCGGAAAGACCCCGTCCTCATCGCGCGCCAGCCAATAGTCATCGCCAAACCGGCTCACAACCGCGCGCACCCCCTCACGGATGGCTTGACGCTCTTCGGGTGTGGGCAGGGGCTTTGTAGCGGTCATGGGGCGAGCCTCAATGTTCGGGTCGCCAAATCATAGACCGGTTTTGTTTGCGATGGGAAACGAGGGCGTGACAGGCCTTCATCCTTGCGGATGGACCCGTCACGCCCCCTAGAGTTCAGTCGCTTAGAACTTACCGCGCAGGGTCACAGAAACCGTACGGCCCCAGTGATAGATTTCTTCTGGCTGGTCTTTGCTCTGGCCGAAGATATAGCGATCCTGATTGGACAGGTTCGAGCCTTCGACCGAGACGATGTAGTTCGGTGTGATCTGATAGGAGGCCGAACCATCAAGCGAGCCATAGTCATCGACATAGTTCTGAACCGTCGTCGTGCTGCCGATGGAGTTCAGATACTTACCGCGCCAGAACCAGCCGAGACGGGCGGCGAAGGGGCCCTTCTCGTAATAGCCAACGACGTTGTAGCTGGTCTTGGATAGGCCGACCAAGGCATCCTTGATTTGACGATTGCCAGCGGTGTAGTTGGCTTGGCTTTCGACGACGGTCACAGAGGCTTGAGCTCCGAAACCATCAAAGGGCGCAGGCAACATCGTAAAGGCTTGGTTGAAGGCGAACTCGACACCGCTGACCTTGGCGTTGCCGCCATTGGCATTGGTCGAGAGCAACACATCGCCCCGGCCTGGAACCTGGATGATCGTGTTCTGAGCGGTGATGTAGTCGTCGAGCTTCTTATAGAACACCGCGCCCGTCACAGCCGTGCTCGCGCTTGGATACCATTCCAAGGACGCGTCGACTTGACTTGCGAGGAAGGCCTCTAGACCTGGATTGCCACCGCCCGCCGTTGGCGTGTCACGCGATACCGTGATGCGAGGGGCAATGTCGGTGACGTTCGGACGATTGACGACACGCGATGCTGCAAAACGCCCGATCAGGCTGTCTGTGATCTCGGCCTTCACATTCAGGCTGGGCAGAACATCATTGTAGGTGCGTGGATAGGAAACCGCCACGGGTGTCGATCCGTTGACCAGCGTTCCGCTCGCATTCTGCTTGGTCTGGGCATAGCGAATGCCGAGATTACCGCTGACGGGGACTTCACCCGCCTTGAAGGCAAAGTCACCGCGCAGATAGGCGCCGGAAATCTTCTCATCGACTTCGAAACTGTTGCGCAGGTCTGCAGCGGTTGCTGGGGTGGCCGCAACGGCGGCTGTGTAGATCAGGTTGTAGAAGGCTGTCGAAGACGGGTTTACCCAGGTCCGCGGCGTCGATCCGCTATAGTCGGACAGGAAGCCGGAATAGGGCAGGGTGCTGTAGAAGGTCGAGCCTAGGGTCGAAAGCGGCACATTGAGCACCGTGTTCAGCACCCAGTCGCGGCGCTTATAGTCGCGGTTGCGATGGTGCATCTCGGCACCGAACGCGACCTTGGTCAGGACACTGTCGAAGGTCCGTGCGCCATCAAGGCGGAACATTTCGTCCGTGTCTTTGCTGTCTTTGAGCGTGTAGTCAAAGGCTTGGCCGACGAAGTTTGCGGGGTTGGTATAGTCCACCGTCGTCGTCAGCTGTGGGATTTGCGTGTAGCCGCGCGAGAAATCAAAGGTCAAAGGCGCGAAGAAGGCAATCCGGTTGCGCGTCGTGGCCTTGCCGTCAGGATGATAGCTGCGGGCCTTCGAATAGGCATATTCCGCCGAGAAATCCCAGCGACCGGGTGTCCAGGTCTGCTTGATGCCCGTCGCCATCAGATCATGGCGGTTGAGGCTGGTTTCGCGCGAGGACATCCAACGCACATTGTTGATCGTACCGGCCTGAACTGTATTGCCGACGATCTTTTGGGTCCCGGCAACAAAGACGGGGGTCTTGAAGGTCGTGTCGTCTGGATAGATGTCGAGGCCGAACTCATCATAATCAACGTCGAGACGGGTGATCAGCAGGTCAAGGTCAGTCTGGAAGTCGCTATTGGGATGCCACTGAGCTGCAAAGCTCGCGGATTTCATGGTCCGATGTTCGGTCTCGATCGTTGGGCGGGTCCGGGTCGGCGTATAGAGGCCAGCGCCAAGAACACTGGTAAATCTGTTCAGGTTCCAGCCCGACTGATAGAGCCGGTCGGTCCGGTTATGGCTATCGTCATAGAGGGCCGAGGCGAGCAGGCCGACCGTGCTCTCGCCATTGCGCCAGCTCACCAGGCCCGAGGCCGATGGGTCATTCTTTTCACGAACATCATTGTAGGTCGTGCGAACCGCAAAGGCGCTCTTGGTGCCGAGGTCGAGCGGCTTGAAGGTCTTGATGTTGATGTTACCGCCCAGAGCGCCGTCATCCATATCGGCTGTCGGCGTCTTGACGACTTCGATCTGCGAAATGAGCTCGGCGGGAAGGACTTCGAAGCGGAACTGACGACCGCGTGCGCCGCCATTTTCGATCAGATCATTGACGGCAATCGAGCGGCCATTGAGCTGAACATTCTGGAACTGGGGGCCAAGGCCTCGGACGCTGACATAGAGGCCCGCGCCGCGCTGGCGCTCAACCGTGACGCCGGTCACCAACTGCAGGGCGTCTGCCGCATTGCGCGCAGGAAACTTGCCGATGTCTTCAGCATTGATGGCATCGAGGCCATGATCGGCTACGCGCTTCAGCGCGGCTGCCGCTTGCAAGCTTTTGGCATAGGACGCGGTGACGACAATTTCAGTGTCTTCAGCGGCGGCTGGCGCATCAGCAGCCATAACCGTTGTGGACGACAAGGATAGGGCCGCTGAGAAGGCCAAGATGGAGATGGCACCAGCATAGTGAAGTCGGCGAGTAGCTCGAATTGTCATTGTATCCCCCGATACC
>CAISGS010000252.1 GCA_903884915.1 uncultured Caulobacteraceae bacterium
ACCGTCCTTAATGATTTCCGTCATGGTCACGCCCAGTCGCTCGTCGACGATGACGATCTCTCCGCGGGCCACGAGGCGGTTATTGACGTAGATATCGATGGCTTCCCCGACCTTCCGGTCCAGTTCCAGAATGCTGCCCGCGCCGAGCTTTAACAGCTGAGCGACCGACAGTTGGGCGCGGCCAATGACGGCCGAAATACTCACCGGAACATCAAAGACCGTCGAGAGGTCGCTTGCGAATTTGCTTTCGTTATCCGTCGGCATATCCGAGGCCAAGCCATCGGAAGGGTCGAACTCGTCGAGGGTCAGGGGCGTGTCGCTGGCCATGGGCAGACCTCTCTCTTAGGGGTTGATGGTGGAAGAATGGGAATGGGGATCGACCGCTTCGGCATGCAGGCCTTCGGCGATCAAGGCATTGTGTAGCGCTTGGGCGACCCGCTCAGCGGTGACGGTCGGGTCATAGCTGGCGCGGCCATCGCCCCAATCAAAGTGAAAGGCCGCTTGGGGCATCATGGGGTCTGCCTTGACGATAATCTGTCCGGGCATGCCCAAGGCTTGAGCCTGTTCATCCAGTGTCCGTTGAAACCGCTCAACCAGATCGGCAGAGGCCCGCACGGTGAGGCGCGGACCAGTCGTGATTTCGGCTGCAAGGGCTTCAAGGGCGGCTTGGGCGGGGGCATCTGGAAACTGCTCGAGGGCTGCATCAGCGATCAGCCGCGCGCAGGCAAGGGACAGTTCCGCCGATCCGACCCTATGATCATGGGCGATCTGGACCAGGGTAGACAGCGCGCCATGGGCCGCATGGGCTATGGCCTGCAGCGCGGCGGCGGCGGCTTGCTCGGCTACGACAAGGGCTGAACGCTGGCCGTCCTCGTAACATTCGGCCCGGATCTGTGTGACCTCTTCGAGGGTAAAGATCCGCTTCTGCTTGGGCGGGGCATAGGCAATGCCGCCCTCGTCGTCGAAGACCGTTTCAAAGCTGAATTTCCGGGGCGCGATGTCGGTCATCTTAATAGACCAACTCATCATCGCCGCCCTGGCCGGCCATCATGATTTCGCCGCGAGCGGCAAGATCCTTGGCGACCTGAACCATGGCCATCTGGGCCGCATCGACGTCCTTCAGACGCACAGGGCCCATGGATTCCATATCATCGCGCATGATCTTCGAGGCGCGCTCGCTCATATTGGAGAAGAACAGTTCGCGCAGCGCATCGGACGAGCCCTTGAGGGCTAGACCCAACTGATCCTTCTCCACCGCGCGCAGCAAGGTTTGCACCCCGCCGGGGTCGAGCCTGGCGAGGTCTTCGAACACGAACATCAGGGCGCGGATACGTTCGGCGCTTTCGCGGGTCCGCTCTTCCAAGGCGCTGAGGAAGCGGGACTCGGTCTGGCGGTCGAAATTGTTGAAGATGTCGGCCATCATTTCGTGGCTGTCGCGCTTGGCGGTGCGGGCCAGGTTGGACATGAACTCATTGCGCAGGGTCAGTTCGATCTTGTCCAAGATCTCGCGCTGAACCGGCTCCATCCGCAGCATGCGGGTCACGCATTCCAGCGCAAAATCCTCGGGCAGGGCGGACAGAACGCGTGCAGCGTGATCGCCTTTGATCTTGGACAGCACCACGGCAACGGTCTGCGGATATTCGTTCTTCAGATAGTTGGCGAGCACGGCCTCGTTAACATTGGCCAGCTTGTCCCACATGGTCCGGCCGGCTGGACCACGGATCTCCTCCATCAAGGAGTCGACCTTTTCCGCGGGCAAGAAGGCGTTCAGAAGGCGCTGGGTCTGTTCATAGGAGCCCATGATGGCCCCGGTCGTCGAAAGACCTGAGACAAATTCCATCAACAGGTCTTCAACCACGCTCGATGGCACAGCGCCAAGGCTGGCCATGGCTGAAGAGATGTCCTTGACCTCTTCGTCGTCCAGACCTTCCCAGATGGCCTGAGCATCCTCACCCAGCGACAGCAGAATGACGGCAGCCTTCTCCGCGCCGCTTAGGCCGCTAGAGTTCGTAATCCCTTTTCTTCCGGCGCGAGGGCTCATGTGGCCTCATGTAACCAGCCCCGGATGATCGAGATCGATTCTTCCGGGTTGTTGTTTACGAATTCAGAGACGCTGCGGACCGAGGAGGACTTCACCTGTCCTTCAATGCGCGCAATGTCGATGCGGGCGTCAATGCCGCTATCCGATAGGGCGGGAAGCGAACCATCTGGATTGGCCAAGGCCAACTGTCCCGCGCCACCCTGTCCGACGAGGGCCATTCGCCCGCCGCTCTCACCCCGTGCCGTGGCCAAGAGTGGCCGGACAACGAAGAAGATGACCAGCAGGGCAACGATGGTCAGGATACCGAGTTCCGCCGCCCGCATGATGTCGTTCTTGTCAAAGCCAGCCAAGGGCGAGCCCGCCACCACACCGCCAACCAGACCGTCATCGCGGGCGAACTGAACATTGGTTACGGTCACCGTGTCGCCTCGGGCTTGATCAAAGCCAACCGCAGAGCGAACCAGATCTTCAATCCGCTTCATTTCCTCGGCCGTGCGCGGCTTGTAGGGGGTTGGCTTGCCATCCTTATCGACCGAGGTCAGGCCATCGACGGCGACCGCGACCGATAGTTTTTTGACCTGACCGGGCTCGGTGATGGTGGTGGTGTTGGTGCTCGAAATTTCGAAGTTGGTGGTCTCTTCCGTCCGTCCGCTAGCGTTTAGGGTCGGGTCGGTTTGCGCTGCACCTGCACCGCCGGGGATATTGTTGGCGACAGTGGCCTGACCCGTATTGTCGGGTTTGTTTTCTTTGGCGTTTTCGTCGACGGTCTGGGTCGAGCGTACGACCTGACCATCGGGGTCATATTTGCTCTCTTGAACCGTCACGCGGGCCAGATCCAGAACGGCGGTGACGTTCACACGGACCTTGCCAGGACCCACAACGCCCTCGACCAGATCGCGGACCTTACGACGAATGGCCTCTTCGGCTTCGTTGCGGCGTTCTTCGCCAGCAGCCCCGAGGCTATCGCTCTGTCCGCCGCCCAGAAGTTTACCCTTCTGATCGACGATGGTGACCTTTTCCGGCATCAGGCCGGGAACAGCGCTGGCCACCAGATTTTGCAGCGACCGAACCTGTTCAGCCGTCGGTGCACGACCATTGACACCGATGGTCACGGCAGCGGTCGGTGGCTGAGGCGCATCTTCGAACAGCTCACGCTTGGGCATGGAGAGCTGAACGCGTGAGAAATTGACCCATTCCTGCGAGCGGATGGTCCGGGCCAACTCGCCTTCGAGGGCGCGCTGGCGGTTTAGATTCTGAACGAAATCAGTCTGACCCAGCGCATTGGTTTGATCGAAAATTTCGTAGCCAACAGACCCCGTGCTCGGCAATCCCTTACCGGCGAGGAGCATGCGCGTCGATCCGACCTTGTCGCGCGCAACGAAGATCGTCGAGCCGTCGCCCTTTGCGTCGTACTTGATCCCAGCCTGATCGAGGGCGGCGGTGATCGTGGAGGCCTCTTTCAGATCGAGGTTGGAATAGAGCAGGGATTGGGGCGGCGAACCAAAGTTCAAAATCAACGCAAATAGCGCTGCCGCCACACCGGCGGAGACGCCGATGATGGCAGCGAGGCGGCCGATCCCGAACCGCTGTAGCGCACTGATGAACTGTTCCACGCCTTACGCCCTTGTTAGGCGACGCAGGTTGGCACCCTTGTCGCTAGGCAGTAATTTCCCAGTACAAGGTAAACGAGACGTTTACACATTGGCTAAAGTGCTAAATTTCTTGTTTAGCACCGTCAAGAGTGCGGGCGGCTCGGGCCTGCTCCAGACGTAGATTCTCCTTCTGCGCCTTGGTTTGGCCAAAGCGCAGGCGGTTCTGAACGGCCTCGGCAGAATTTTCCGCCTTGGCCTTCGATTTTCGCGCTCTGTTCAGATTGATCAGGTCAGCCATGGGGTCAGCCCGGTGCGATCATGGTCTCTGGGCGCACGATGGCGTCAAACTCCTCATCGGTGACATAGCCGCCGCCGACGGCCTCTTCGCGTAGGGTGGTGCCGTTCTTGTGGGCCGTCTTGGCGATCTTGGCGGCATTGTCATAGCCAATCTTGGGGGCCAGTGCGGTGACCAGCATCAAGGACCGGTCCAGCGCCGCCTTGATATTGTCGCGGCGGGCCTCGATGCCGACCACGCAATTGTCGGCAAAGGAGATCGAGGCGTCGGCCAGCAGGCGAACCGACTGGAGGAAATTATAGGCCATCACCGGGTTGAAGACGTTCAGTTCGAAGTGACCTTGGCTGCCGGCCACGGTCATGGTCGTCTGATTGCCGAACACTTGAGCGCAGACCATGGTCATGGCCTCGCACTGGGTGGGATTGACCTTGCCCGGCATGATCGAAGAGCCAGGTTCGTTCTCGGGCAAGGATAGCTCGCCAAGGCCCGAGCGCGGGCCTGAACCGAGGAAGCGAATATCGTTGGCAATCTTGAACAGGGCTGCCGCCGCCGAATTGATCGCGCCATGGCCAAAGACCAGCGCATCATGCGCGGCGAGGGCTTCGAACTTGTTCGGGGCCGTGGTGAAAGGCAGGCCGGTCAGGGCCGCGATCCGCTCGGCAACCTTTTCGGCAAATCCGACGGGGGCATTGAGGCCGGTACCGACGGCGGTGCCACCTTGGGCCAGTTCCAAAATGCCGGGCAGGGTCATCTCGATGCGGCTGATGGCATTGGCGACCTGCTGGGCATAGCCGGAAAATTCTTGGCCCAGCGTCAGGGGGGTGGCGTCCTGCGTGTGGGTGCGGCCAATCTTGATGATGTCTTTAAACTCTTCCTGCTTGGCCAGCAGCGAGGCGTGCAGGTGCTTAAGCGCGGGCAGAAGGTCGTTGACCACCTGTTCGGCGGCGGCAATGTGCATGGCCGTGGGATAGGTGTCGTTCGAGGACTGGCTCATATTGACGTGGTCATTGGGGTGGACGGGCTTTTTCGAGCCCATCTCACCGCCGAGCATCTCAATAGCGCGGTTCGAGATCACTTCGTTGGCGTTCATGTTGGACTGGGTGCCAGACCCGGTCTGCCAGACCACCAAAGGAAAATGGTCGTTCAGCTTGCCGTCGATGACCTCTTGCGCGGCTTCGGCGATGGTTTGGGCCAGCTTGGGGTCGAGACGGCCAAGGGCGGTATTGGCCTCGGCCGCCGCGCGCTTGACGATACCCAACGCACGAACCACGGGCAGGGGCTGCTTTTCCCAGCCAATCCTGAAGTTCCCGATCGAACGCTGGGACTGCGCGCCCCAATAGCGTGAGGACTCAACCTCGATCGGTCCAAAAGTATCGGTCTCTGTGCGGGTGGCAGTCATGGCAACGGTCCTTGGGCGGGTGTCACAGTAAAGGGTCAGGCGTGGGGTTTAACCTCCCAGAGCGCGGCTGCAAAGGGTGATGGGCAGATCGAGCGCATGAGGTTATGACTTTCTCCCATGAGCGAAGACTGGACAGGCAAGGGCAAGGTGCGCGCGCGAGAGATCGGCGGCGGACTTGAGATCACAGTCGAGGGTCTAACCACCCAGGCCAAATATTATAAGCCGCTGGTCCACGAGTTCTTCCGCAAGGAATGGCGCGGTGCCAGACCCGCTTGGGGCGAATATGCCGTCGAGATCATGATGGACTATGTCGGCG
>CAISGS010000253.1 GCA_903884915.1 uncultured Caulobacteraceae bacterium
AGGCAAGCGTCCTTATGCTAGATGCCGAAGCCCTTGAAAGCCTGACCATCAGTGGCCGTGAAGGCCCCCTCAGCCAAGTGTTCCGCAACCTGATCGACAATGCCCGCTCCTTTACCCGCAAGGTCGGCGACCGCGAGCGCCAGGTTCGCATCGAACTGCGCAAGGTCGGGTCAGAGGCGCGAGTGACCATCGAGGATGATGGCCCGGGCATTCCGCCTGAAAATCTAGAAACCGTCTTTGAGCGGTTCTATACCTCGCGGCCACGCGGGGCCCTGTTTGGCGGCAATTCGGGACTGGGACTGTCCATTGCCCGCCAGATTGTTGAGGCCCATAGCGGCCATATCTGGGCGGAAAATCGGGTGGATGAGGAGGGGCAGATCCTCGGCGCGCGCTTCAGTGTCAGCCTGCCTTGCCTGTCGACATGACAGACCTTAGCCCAATTCACGGCGGACTGATTGCCAGGCACAGGATGGGACGCTGGCACGGGGTCCTCGTCCTTGGACCGTCAGGCTCAGGCAAGAGCCATCTGGCCCTCACGGCTCTGGCGGCGGGTTGGCGGCTGGTCGCCGATGACCGGGTCATTGTCTGGTCCGATGCGGGCAAGGTCTTCGGCCGCGCCCACCCCACCTTGGCCGGTCAGATCGAGGTGCGCGGCCTAGGCATTATGACATCCGCCTTACCCGCGCTGGGCTTTTGCCAGATCGATCTGGTCGTTCAGATGGTGCCGCGAGAGGCGATGGAACGGTACCCAGATCCAGCCCAGATGGACCTCGCCGGTCAATCCCTGCCGCTTGTCTCTATCGATCCTTTTTCAGCCCTTTGCCTGCCAATGATCGACATGGCATTGCACCCCCTTCCCGTCCGATGATAAGCGGCATATGAATTGTCCGCGCAGCGTTCTTGCTGCGCTCGGGAGCGATCCCGTGCGAGGCCCCGTGAGCGACCCCTTGAGAGACCCCTTGAGAGATTTTGCATGATCGGGCTTGTGATCGTCACCCATGGGCGGCTGGCCGAGGAATTCCGTCTGGCGATGGAACATGTCGTCGGGCCTCAGCCGGATGTCGTGGCCGTCTGTATCGGTCCCGACGACGATATGGAGCAGCGGCGCACCGATATCTTGACCGCCGCAGAGACCGTCAATAGCGGCAACGGTGTCATTTTACTGACCGACATGTTCGGTGGCACGCCGTCCAATCTGGCCATCTCGGTGATGGAACAGACCAGCGCCGAAGTGATTGCCGGGTTGAACCTGCCCATGCTGATCAAATTGGCCAGCGTTCGGGGCCGAGAAAGCCTCGAGACCTGCGTCGCCCATGCCCAAGAGGCCGGTCGCAAATATATCTCCGTCGCCTCCTATGTTTTGGCGGGAGACAAATGAGCCCTAGCCGGACCGTCGAGATCATCAACGAGCGCGGGCTCCATGCGCGGGCCTCGGCCAAGTTCGTCAAGGTTGCCTCGGGTTTCGATGCAGAGGTCATGGTTAGCCGGGAGGGGCAGACCGTCGATGCCCGCTCGATCATGGGGCTGATGATGCTGGCCGCCGGCATTGGATCGACCATCGATATTGCCGCCAAAGGCCCTGAAGCCGAAGCCGCCCTCGACGCTCTCAGCGCCCTGATCGCCAACCGCTTCGACGAAGACCGCTAGGTCCGCGCACCTCATATAAAGATATCTTTATGTCTTTATTGCCCCTTAGGCGCGAAGGGGCTATAGACGGCCATCGAAATTCCCCTCAGGAGCCTCACCGTGGCCGACTATATCGTTGCCGACATCTCCCTCGCCGCCTTTGGCCGCAAGGAAATCTTGATTGCTGAGACCGAAATGCCGGGCCTGATGGCCACGCGCGAGGAATATGGCCCGGCTCAGCCGCTCAAGGGCGCTCGGATCGCCGGGTCCTTGCACATGACCATCCAGACCGCCGTACTGATCGAGACCTTGCAAGCCCTCGGCGCGGATGTGCGCTGGGCCTCGTGCAACATCTTCTCGACCCAAGACCATGCTGCGGCTGCCATCGCGGCAGTCGGCACGCCGGTCTTTGCCTTTAAGGGTGAAAATCTGGTCGAATATTGGGACTATGCCCACAAGATCTTTGAATGGTCAGATGGCGGCTATCCCAACCTGATCC
>CAISGS010000254.1 GCA_903884915.1 uncultured Caulobacteraceae bacterium
AATCGCGTCGCCGCGACTGTGAAGGGTGGCCGCCGGTTCTCCTTCGCCGCGCTGATGGTCGTTGGTGATCAAAAGGGTCGGGTTGGTTTTGGGCATGGTAAGGCGCGTGAAGTGCCAGAAGCCATTCGCAAGGCGACCGAAGAAGCTAAGAAGACCATGGTCCGCGTGCCGCTTCGTGAGAGCCGCACCCTTCACCATGACGGCGCAGGCCGTCACGGGGCTGGTAAGGTCATGCTTCGCGCTGCCCCTCCGGGCACTGGCATCATTGCTGGTGGTCCGATGCGTGCAGTTCTCGAAACCCTGGGCGTTCAAGACGTGGTGGCCAAGTCGGTCGGTTCGTCCAACCCCTACAACATGGTGCGTGCCACGTTCGACGCTCTGAAGGGCCAATCTTCGCCCCGTCAGGTCGCCAATAAGCGTGGTAAGAAGGTTGGCGATATCATTGGCCGTCGTGCCGATGGCGCGTCTGCCCCTGACGCCTCCGAAGGCTAAGGATTACAACAATGGCAAAGATCGTCATTCAGCAGACCGGCAGCCCCATCCGTCGTAAGAACGACCAGCGCGCCACCTTGGCGGGCCTCGGACTTAACCGTATGGGCCGCGTCTCGACCCTCGAAGACACCCCTTCGGTTCGTGGCATGGTGGCCAAGGTGGCTCACTTGGTCGCGGTTCTCGAAGAAAAGGCCTGAATTCCAAAGGGCGGCACCTGGGCTTCTAGCTTGCAGGTGCCGTCTTTTTTCAGGTACACACCACATCCCGCCGAGTCGGACCGCAAGGTCTGGCGTTTAGCTCCAAGGAGAGGCTCATGACCAAACTCAACGAAATTCGCGACAACGAAGGCGCCACCAAAGGCCGTATGCGTGTCGGCCGTGGCCCGGGTTCGGGTAAGGGCAAGACAGCCGGTCGCGGCGTCAAGGGTCAGAAGTCACGCTCGGGTGTGGCGATCCACGGTTTCGAAGGCGGCCAGATGCCCCTTCACATGCGTATGCCTAAGCGCGGCTTTAACAACATCTTTGCCAAGGACTATGCCGAGGTAAACCTGTGGCGTTTGACCAAGGCTATCGAAGCCGGTCGTTTGGACGCGTCTAAGCCCGTTGATGCCAAGGCCCTGATCGGTGCTGGCGTGATCCGCCGCGAGCTGGACGGCGTTCGTCTGCTCGGCCACGGTGACATTGGCGTGAAGCTGAACATCACGGTCAATTCTGCGACCCCTTCGGCCATCGCTGCAGTAGAATCTGCTGGCGGTACGGTCACCACGACGAAGAAGGTCGTGGTCAAGGTCGCTGCTGAAGCCTAATCGCTCTTTTGAAGGATGGTGGCCTCTCGGCTCCATCCTTTAGAAGCGAAGCCGGTTTCGTCCTTGATGACATCGGGTTCTCGCCACGTTTTCTGAAATCGCCCTAGGGGGTGCTTATGGCTTCGGCCGCAGAACAACTCGCTGCCAACATGAACTTCGGGTCTTTCGCAAAGGCCACGGAGCTTCATAAGCGTATCTGGTTCACCCTCATTGCTTTGGTGGTGTACCGCCTCGGCACCTATATTCCCATTCCTGGCATCGACCCGGCCGCGTTCTCTCGCGCCTTTGATGGTCAGGCCAAGGGGATCTTGGGCATGTTCAACATGTTCTCGGGCGGCGCTGTGCAGCGCATGGCCGTCTTTGCCCTGAACGTGATGCCCTATATTTCGGCCTCGATCATCGTCCAGCTGATGGGCACGGTCTATCCCCCGTGGGAGAAGCTGCGCAAGGAAGGCGGGGAGGCGGGTCGTAAGCAACTCAACCAATATACCCGTTACTTGACGGTCATCTTGGCCCTGTTCCAGTCGGCCAGCATCGCCTTCGGTCTGCAAAATAGCCCTGGCCTGGTCGACAATCCGGGCATGTTCTTCATCGTTTCCACCATTGTGACCCTAACCGGCGGAACTCTTTTCCTGATGTGGTTGGGCGAGCAGATCACCAGTCGCGGCGTTGGCAATGGTGTGTCCTTGATCATCTTTGCCGGTATCGTTGCGGTTCTGCCGCGCGGCATCTGGCAGATGCTGACCTTGACCCAGCAGGGTGCCTTGTCCGGCTTTGCCATGTTCATGATCAGCGCGCTGGCTGTGGTCGTGGTTGTGGCTATCGTCTTCATCGAGCGCTCGCAGCGCCGGTTGCTGGTTCAGTATCCCAAGCGTCAGCAGGGCAACCGCGTCTATGGCGGTGAAACCTCCTTCATGCCGCTGAAGATCAATACGGCTGGTGTCATCCCGCCGATCTTTGCGTCGAGTCTGCTTCTACTTCCCGCGACGGCCATGGGCTTCTTGGCGACTGCGGATCTGCCCGCGTGGGCGCAGTGGGTTCCTGGGATGGTGGGTCAGCTTCAGCATGGTCAGCCGCTGTTCATGGTCTTCTATGCGGGCCTGATTATCTTCTTCTCATTCTTCTACACCTCGATCGTGTTCAATCCCGACGATACGGCCGAGAACCTTCGCAAATATGGCGGCTTCCTGCCCGGCATCCGGCCAGGCAAGCGTACGGCGGAATATCTGGACTATGTGCTGACCCGTCTGACGGTGATCGGCGCGGGCTATATCACGCTCGTGTGCCTTATGCCTGAGGCCCTAATAGGCTTCTACAACGCACCCTTCTACCTCGGCGGCACATCGATCTTGATTGTGGTCACAGTGACCATGGATACCGTCGCTCAGATTCAATCCCACTTGCTGTCTCACCAGTATGAAGGTTTGATCAAGAAGTCGAAGCTGCGCGGGGGACGCTCGAAATGAACCTCATTCTATTCGGGCCTCCGGCCGCAGGTAAGGGAACTCAAGCCAAGCGCCTCGTAACAGGGCGCGGCATGGTGCAGCTGTCGACCGGCGACATGCTCCGTGCGGCTCGGACCTCTGGCTCAGAGCTTGGTCTGCGAGTTGCGGCCATCATGGATGGTGGCCAGCTCGTGTCCGACGATGTCGTTATCGCTCTGATCGAAGAGCGTCTGCCAGAGACTGAGGCCGCTGGCGGCGCGATCTTTGACGGGTTTCCGCGCACCATTGCGCAGGCCCAAGAGCTCGACAAAATGCTTTCGGCGCGGGGCGCGGCTATTGACCTGGTCATTAGACTCAAGGTCGACGACGCAGCTCTGATTGAACGTATCGGCAAGCGGTTCGCCGCCGAAGGACGTTCAGATGACAATCCGGAGGTCTTCGTGACCCGGCTTGCCGCCTACAATGAACAAACCGCCCCGCTGCTCCCTTACTACAAGGATCAGGGCAAACTGGTCGAGTTGGACGGCATGGCAACAGTGGAAGCTGTTGCTGAGGCTATAGACGCTGCTCTTGCTTCGGCAGGAAAGTGACATTCACCGTTGATTTTGCCTCCTCCTAAGGGTTGAGACGGAATTGACATATTTGACCTAGCGAAAAGCATCTTTTGTGCTTTGAGCTGTTGACGGAAACGCAATCGTCCCTATAACGGTGCGCTTCCGCGAAAGGGCGCGAAGAGGGCGTCGGCTGTGCCATTTGTGGCAGTTGGCCGATTCTCGACCTTTGCGTTCAACCGCGTGACGAGGAGATTAAAGGCGTGGCCCGTATTGCAGGCGTCAACATACCGACCAACAAGCGCGTAGTGATCGCGCTTCAGTATATTCATGGCATCGGTCAGGCCAAGGCGAAGGAAATTGTTGTCAAGGTCGGCATCGAAGATGCTCGCCGTGTCAATCAACTGACCGACGCTGAAGTTTTGCAGATCCGCGAAGCCATTGACCGTGACTATACGGTTGAGGGCGACTTGCGTCGTGAAACCTCAATGAACATCAAGCGTCTGATGGACCTGGCCTGCTACCGCGGCCTGCGTCACCGTAAGGGCCTTCCGGTCCGCGGTCAGCGCACACATACAAACGCGCGTACGCGCAAAGGTCCGGCGAAGCCCATCGCCGGCAAGAAGAAATAAGGCGAGGCGTTAAGTCCGATGGCCAAAGAACCAGCTCGCGTTAAAAAGCGCGAACGTAAAAACATCATTTCGGGCGTGGCTCATGTCAACGCTTCGTTCAACAACACCATGATCACCATCACGGATGCTCAGGGCAACGCCATTTCTTGGTCGTCCTCGGGCACGATGGGTTTTAAGGGCTCGCGTAAGTCCACGCCTTTTGCCGCCCAGATGGCTGCTGAAGACGCAGGCCGCAAGGCCATGGAACATGGTGTGAAGACCTTAGAAGTAAACGTCTCGGGTCCCGGTTCGGGTCGTGAGTCGGCGCTTCGTGCTCTGCAATCTGTTGGCTTCACGATCACCACGATCCGTGACGTAACGCCGATCCCGCACAATGGCTGCCGTCCGCCTAAGCGTCGTCGCGTTTAATTCTACTACGCCTCATTATTCCTCACCGGCCCCGTTTTGTGGCCGGTGAGCCGCGTTCAAGGGACCGCATCCGTGATCGAAAGAAATTGGAACGAGCTGATCCGTCCTGAGAAGCCCGTTATCGAGACCGGCGTTGATGGTGAGCGTAAGGCGCGCATCATTGCTGAGCCACT
>CAISGS010000255.1 GCA_903884915.1 uncultured Caulobacteraceae bacterium
AGCCCTCGCCGTTCATCGCCGCCTCAAAGCCGACACGTGATGCGGCCTTATCGACCGTCCAGCTGGTGGCCGACAGGGCCGCGCCTGCCGACAGACTTGTCACAGATAGGACGGCGACGGCGGTCAGGGCCGAAAGTTTAGACATTGGTCAGGCCTTCTTGAGAAAGGGCACCATCCGCGACAGGACGCTGTCCCGGTCGATGAACTGGTGCTTCAATGCTGCGCCGACATGGAGCACGATCAGGGCATAGGTCACCTTGCCCATCGCCTCATGCACCTCTTCGAACAGCTCTTGCAGATTGTGGGCCTGCTCCTGAGCCAGACCATGGACAAAGGGCAGGTAGGGCAGGTCTATGATCCCATAGAGCAGGGTCGGGATATTCTTGGGCGAGGCCGAAACCACCAACCAGCCGGTCAAGGGCATGCCGAGCATGATAACGTAAAAACCGACATGCACGGCCTTGGACAGGACCTTCTCCCAAGGCTTGAGGCTCGCCAAAGCGGCAGGCGCGGGATTGATCAAGCGCCAGCCAAGCCGAGCGAGACTGAGGACCAGAACCGTAATGCCCAAGGACTTATGCAACTGGAACAGCTGGAACTTGGCCAAACCCTTGGCATCGTCAAATTGCCAAGCCACGGCAATGGCGCTGATCAGGACCAAGGCGATCAGCCAATGGAGCACAATGGCCACCAAAGTGTAACGGTCTTGGGTCTTATCGGTCATTGAAATATCTCGTGAAAATTCTAGGGGACTCATAGGCTCAAGCCATAGCACCCAAACAAGCCCCTGCTCCATGTGACGCATGGCAGCGTCTCAAGACCCGACCCTTTGTGCTTAAGCAACAAGGGGCCGGGCCGAGAACCGTCCTATTTCTTTGTGAACTCGATCTCAAGGATCAGGTCGACCCTGTCGCTGATCACCGGCACATAGGTGCCAAAGCCAAAATCGGTCCGCTTAATGGTGCCGGTCGCCGAAAAGCCCGTGCGGGTCTCGGGCATCATGCCTGCTCCCACGCCGTTCCAAGTCACATCCAGCGTCACCGGCTTGGTCACGCCAAGGAAGGTCAGGTCGCCAGTCATCTTGCCCGTATTGGCACCGGTCACGACCAGAGCGGTTGAGGCGAAGCTGATGGTGGGGAACTTGGCGGTGTTCAGCCAGGTTGCCCCCCTGAGTTTCTCATCAAAGCTAGCGCTGCCCGTATCGACCGATGCGGGGTCAACCGTTGCTGTCACCTTAGCCGCCGTGGGGTTCGCTGGATCGAAGCTGAAGCGCGCATCCATCTTGGTGAAGCGCATGGCATAGTTCGAGAAGCCCATATGGCCGACCTTGGCCACAAGGCTGGCGTGGGTCGTATCGATGCCATAGGTGCCCGCTGGCATGTCCGCCACGGCCTTGGACGACACTCCCGGCGCCGCCATAGCGGTCGGCGCGGTGATCAGGGTCAGGGCCGCTGCGGCCACGAGAATTGAGCGAAACATGGAACCTCCTAATTGCAATATGTGCAGTTGCAGTTGATCCCATCTAATAACGCCACCATTGTGGCATCATGGACTTGGGTCAACAAACTCCCCCCATCATACCGACTTGGCACGAACCGGCCATCATCTTAAAGAGAGACCTAGCGCCCCTTGCCGGAACGGCTTGCCCAGAGAGTGTCAAATGACCTATCGCGCCCCCCTTCGTGACCTCAGCTTTGCCCTGACCGATGTGGTCAATATCGGTCAGGTGAACCAAGGCGGTGCCTTTGCCGATTTCGACACCGACCTGATGACAGCGGTTCTCGAGGCGGCTGGCGATCTGGCCACGGGCGTCTTGGCCCCGCTCAATCGGATCGGTGACAAGCATGGCGCGGTCTATGCCAATGGCAAGGTCACGGCTGCCCCCGGATTTGCCGACGCCTATCAGGCCTTTGCCGACGGGGGCTGGAACAGTCTGGCTGCCGATCCGGCCTATGGCGGTCAGGGCCTGCCCAAGGCGCTGGAACTGGCGGTCTTTGAGACCATCCACGCCGCCAACATGGCCTTTGGCCTATGCCCCATGCTGACCCAAGGCGCGATCGAGGCCTTACACGCCCACGGCTCAGACCGGCAAAAATCGCTCTATCTGCCGCGCATGATCAGCGGTGAGTGGACCGGCACGATGAACTTGACTGAGCCGCAGTCTGGCTCGGACCTTGGCACCCTAACCACAAGGGCGGAACCGGATGGCGAGGGGACTTACAGGCTCTATGGCCAGAAGATCTACATCACCTGGGGCGACCATGATGTGGCCGACAATATCGTCCATCTGGTGCTGGCCCG
>CAISGS010000256.1 GCA_903884915.1 uncultured Caulobacteraceae bacterium
GGAGCTCTGTCTGGCCAAGGGCAAGAAGCTGCACGACAAGCGCGCCACAGAAGCTGACCGCGACTGGAAGCGCGAGCAGGGCCGGATCATGCGCGATCGGGGTTAGGCCTCTAGATAGCGCTGTACGCTTAGGAATATCTCTTCAAACATCTGCGGCGTCAGGCGGCCTGTGTTCGTGTTCAGGCGTGAGCAATGGTACGAATTGAACAGACGGTAGGGTCCTGCATCGGCGATCACGCCATGCCCCGGATCGACTGCATTGGCTTTTAAATTCAAGGCCTTCAGAACGTTTCTTCGCGCAACATCTCCGAGTGTCACGACAGCGCGAAGCTGTGGCAAGGCCTGCATCCGTGCGGTTAAGAACGGGCGGCAGGCGATCTCTTCCTCCGGCAGGGGCTTGTTCCCGGGCGGGGCGCAACGCACGGCATTGGTCACCATACAGTCGGTGAGGACCAGACTATCGTCCGGCCGCTCTTCATAGGTGCCCGTCGCAAAGCCTGTTTTGAGGAGGGTGTCGTACAGCAATCGGCCTGCCGCATCGCCGGTAAAGGGCCGTCCTGTGCGGTTGGCCCCTGTGCGACCGGGCGCCAGTCCAACGATCAAAAGGCGCGCGTTGACGTCGCCAAAGGATGGGGCTGGACCATTGAACCAATCGGGATTGGCTGCCCCATTGGCCGCGCGATAGTCGACCAGACGCGGACATAGGGGACATGTCCGCGCCGGTTCGGCCCTATTCGGGTCCATCGATCTAGAGTTCGTCTTCGGCTTCACGCTCGGCCAAGGACACGTCGCCTTGCAGGAAGCGGGGCAGGGGTGACTGGCGGGGGCGACCAATGATGTTGGACAGGTCCGCCAGGTCTACGAAGGAGTCAGCCTGACGACGCAGATCGTCTGAGGCCATTGGGGGCTGTGACTTGACGGTGGAAACCACCGTGACCCGGACGCCCTTTTGCTGAACCGACTCGATCAGGCGGCGGAAGTCGCCATCGCCAGAGAACAGGACCAGATGGTCGGCGCGGGCGGCCATTTCCATCATGTCGACGGCAATTTCGATGTCCATATCGCCGCGGAACCGCTTGCGGCCATTGGCGTCGGTAAATTCGCGCGCCGTCTTGGTGACCACGGCAAAGCCATTATAGTCCAGCCAATCGACGAGGGGGCGAATGGGCGAATAGTCCTGATCTTCGACCAGCGCGGTGTAGTAATAGGCCCGAATGAGCACGCCACGCTTGCGGAACTCGTCCAAAAGCTTCTTGTAGTCGATATCGAAGTTCAAACCCTTGGCGGCGGAGTAAAGGTTGGCTCCGTCGATAAAGAGGGCGATCTTGTCGGTCGGATAAAAGGTCATGTTCAAAATCCTGAGGCGATAAAATTTAGCTATGTGTATGATTACGATAGCATATGTAGGTCTAGGAACTAATGTGGGACGACTGGCTGACTCGTCAAGAGAGCTGCCAGCACTGATCTCAAAATCTTTTTCCGACCGGAATTTGAAAATTACGGCCCAGTCTGATCTCTGGCGCTCAATGGCTTGGCCCGATCCGTCCCAGCCGGAATATCTCAATGCCGTGTTCGCGATAGAGACGCAACTGTCCGCGACCGAGCTCATGCGCACGCTGTTAGAGATCGAACAGAGCTTTGGCCGGGAAAGATCGGTTCCCAATGCGCCTCGCACGCTCGATCTCGATCTGATCGCCTATGGGGACGAGGTGATAGACGAGCCCGACCTGATCGTTCCCCATCCGAGGGCGGCGGATCGCCGGTTCGTCATGGGGCCATTGTCTCAGCTGGTGCCCAACTGGGTCCATCCGGTTTTAGGCAAGACCGCTCTTGCGCTTTTTGAAGCCGCGACGGTGGGCCTAGATGCCCATCCTATTTGACGCAGGGCGTGTTCTGCGTTGCAACATGAGCCAACAAGCTGTAGTTTAACCAGTTCTAGTTCTGTTCCGAGGATTTCATGGCCCGCGTCACTGTTGAAGACTGCGTCGAAAAGGTTCCCAACCGTTTCAGCCTCGTGCTGTTGGCGGCCCATCGTGCCCGTGCCGTTTCGGCCGGCGCTCCGATCTTGGTCGACCGCGACAATGATAAGAACCCCGTCGTTGCCCTTCGCGAGATTGCGGATGATGTGATCGACGCCGATGGTCTTCGTGAAACCCTGATCACGACCCTGCAGCGGGTTGATGAGCGTTCGGAAGCTGAGGAAGAGGCCGAAACCCTCGCCCTGCTGGCCGATCCTCAGCATATGCACATGAGCGAGCAGGAACTGGTTCGCGCTCTGCAGTCCGACCGTGATGGCGGCCAGGAGGAGCGGTACTGAGCCCAATCGGCACAGATACGCTTTCTGCTGAGGCGGCTTCGGTCGCTGGATCGTCAGGCTTGCCTGAAACCCATTTAGAACATTCCACTTCGGCCGTGCCTCTCAAGGCGCGGCCGAAAGTGCTTAGGCAATATGAGTTGATTGATCGGGTCAAAAGCTATGACCCGACCGCCGATGAGGCCCTGCTGAATCGCGCCTATGTCTATGCCATGCGCATGCACGGTTCACAGACGCGGGCCTCAGGCGATCCCTATTTCGCCCATCCCATCGAGGTGGCGGGAATTCTGACCGACTACCGGATGGATACGGCCACCATCGTCACGGCCATGCTGCATGATGTGATCGAGGATACCCAGGCCACACGCGAAGATATCGCCACCCTGTTCGGTGAAGAGATCGCGGAGCTGGGTGAGGGGGTGACAAAGCTGTCACGCTTGGAGCTGGATTCAGAGCAAACCCGTCAGGCCGAAAACCTGCGCAAGTTCATCTTGGCCATTTCCAAGGATGTGCGGGTCCTGATGGTCAAGCTGGCCGACCGTCTGCACAATATGCGCACCCTCGGCTATATCGCCAAGCCTGAGAAGCGTGAGCGGATCGCGCGTGAGACCCTCGATATCTACGCCCCCTTGGCCCGCTCCATCGGCTGTCACAGGTTCTGTACCGAACTGGAAGAGCTGGCGTTCGAGCATCTCAATGCCGTGGCCCGCGACGCCATCGTCATGCGTCTGGAAACCTTGCGCCAGACCCAAGGTCCAGCGGTGGCGGTGGTCAGCAAAGAAATAGCTGAGCAACTTAAAAATGCTCGAATTCCCGCCCGTGTCTTTGGCCGCGAAAAGAACCCGTTCTCGATCTGGCGCAAGCTTCAGCGCAAATCGATTGGCTTTTCCCAACTGTCCGACATCTATGCCTTCCGGGTCATTGTTGATGATGAGGATGATTGTTACCGGGCGCTTGGCATCATCCACCGGGCCTGGGCGTCGGTTCCCGAGCGGTTCAAGGACTATATCTCGACACCCAAGCGCAACAACTATCGCTCGCTGCACACCACGGTGGTGGGGCCAAAGGGCATGCGCATCGAGATGCAGATCCGCACAGAATCAATGGACCGGATCGCCGAAGAGGGCGTCGCGGCCCATTGGCGCTATAAGGACACGTCCTACGGCTTTGATGCTGAGGCCGCAGAGGCCGATGGCGGGCGCGATCCCTTGCTCAATCTGCGCAATCTGGTCCAGCTGCTGGAACATGGCGGCGATGTGGATGACCTGGTCGAACATGCCAAGTTGGAAATGTTCCTCGATCAGGTCTTCGTCTTTACGCCCAAGGGCCGGTTGATCAGCCTACCACGCGGGGCCATGCCGCTCGACTTTGCCTATGGGGTCCATACGGATGTGGGCGACACCACCTTGGGCGTGAAGATCAATGGCGAACTTCGCCCGCTTCGCACCGCCTTGGCCAATGGTGACGTGGTTGAGGTCATTCGCGGGCCTAAGCCAGTTGTGCCGGTCGATTGGCGTTCCCTGACAGTGACGGGCCGGGCCCGGTCTGCCATTCGCCGCCATATTCGCCTGACCGAGAAGGACGAGTTCCTGCGTCTTGGCCGAGCCTCAATAGATCAGACCTTTGAGCGGGCAGGGCGCTCGCGCGCTGACGTGACCCTGCGCGAGGCGCTGGATCGGTTCACGATGGCCACGCCTGACGAGCTGTTTGAAGCGGTAGGGCGCGGACGAATTACCGCAAGCCAAGTGCTCGATGCCGTCTTCCCCGGCCTGAAAGATGTTGAACGCGAGGCCGCGACGGCCCGCCGTCCGATTGAAAGCGGCAAGGGGGCTCGGCTCTATGTGCGCGGCGGCGGTGTCCATGCGGGTACAGAGCTAACCTTCGCCTCCTGCTGCAGCCCGGTTCCGGGTGATCGGATTGTCGGCATTGTCGATCCCGAGACAGAGGTCTTGACGGTCCACACCATCGACTGTGCGCGCCTCGCCGCGTTCGAGGACAAGGAAGACCTTTGGCGCGACCTTCAGTGGACGCCAGAGGCTGAACGCAACACTATCTCTCATGCGCGTCTTCGGGCGACGATCAAGAATGCACCGGGCGTGCTGGGCAAGGCTTGCACCATCATTGGTGAGGCCGGTGGCAACATCATGAACCTGCGCATGCATCACCGTCAGTCCGGCTATTTCGACGTCGATTTCGACCTAGATGTCCGCGATGCGCGTCACCTGACCCATGTCGCGGCGGGACTAAGGGCCTGTCCTGAGGTTGATGTCGTCGACCGGGCACAGGATTGATCCTTCTGCGCGGTGCAGGGCTTGCGTCTGCCGATGAATCCAGCGCAAAAACGGCCCATCCTTTCTGTGAGAAAAAGCCATGACAACTGAAGACGTACTGGAAGAGTTCCGCGCCGCGGGTGCGCTGAAAGAGGGCCATTTCGTGCTCTCCTCTGGCCTGCATAGCCCGGTCTTTCTGCAGAAAAACCTCGTCTTCATGGATGCTTCGCGGACCGAGCGCCTGTGTAAGGCCCTCGCGGCCAAGATCGTGGCGGCGGTCGGACCGGTCGATGTGGCCATCTCACCAGCCGTTGGTGGGATCATTCCCGGTTATGAGACCGCCCGTCACCTCGGCGTGCCGTCCATGTATGTTGAGCGTGAAGGCGGGGCCTTCAAACTGCGCCGGGGCTTTAGCGTCGAGCCGGGCCAGAAGGTAGTCATGGTCGAGGATATTGTCACGACCGGCCTGTCCTCTCGCGAATGTATCGCGGCCATTCAAGAGGCAGGCGGCGAGGTCGTCGCGGCAGCCTGTATCGTCGATCGTTCCGGTGGCCGGGCGGATGTCGGTGTGCCGTTGATCGCTTTGGCGACCTTGGATGTTCCGGCCTATCCCGCCGACGCCCTGCCGCCAGAGCTGGCCGCTATCCCGACTACCGATCCGGGCAGTCGCAGGCTTTCCAAGTGAGCCTGCCTCTGCGTCTAGGGGTCAATATTGACCATGTGGCCACGGTGCGAAATGCGCGCGGCGGCCTCAACCCCGATCCCCTGCGCGCTGCAAGGCTAGCCATAGACTGCGGCGCGGACGGTATCACAGCCCATCTGCGCGAAGATCGTCGGCACATTTCGGATGCTGATATTGAGGCCCTGTCGGCCCTTTGTCGCGACCTAGGCCGCCCGCTGAACTTCGAGATGGCGGTTACGGACGAGATGCGCGACATCGCCTTGCGCTACATCCCCCATGCCGCCTGCCTCGTGCCCGAAAAGCGCGAAGAGCGGACGACCGAGGGCGGGCTCGACGTGGTCAAGGGCCACAATAGCATCGCGCCCGTGGTCAAGGTCTTGCGAGAGGCGGGCATTCGCGTGTCTCTCTTCATCGAGGCCAACCCCGACCAGATCGCCACGGCCGCCTCGATGGGCGCTCAGGTGGTCGAACTTCACACCGGCGCCTTTTGCGATGCGCTGCGCGAGGGCCACACCGATCAGGCCGAAGTCCTGTTGCAAACCCTGCGCGACGGTGCCGCCATGGCCGCTGATCTAGGGCTAGAGGTCCATGCGGGCCACGGCATCGACTATGAGACCGTCACCGCCATTGCCTCGATCCCACAGGTAGTCGAGTTGAACATCGGCCATTTCCTGATCGGTGAAGCGATCTTTGTCGGACTGGATCAGGCCATGGCCAAGATACGCAGCCTGATGCAGGCGGCAAGGGCGATCTCGTGATTATCGGGCTAGGCTCTGACCTGTGCGACATTCGCCGCATTCAGGGCTCACTCGACCGGTTTGGCGATCGCTTTACCCATCGGATCTTCACGGAGACCGAGCGCGCGCGCTCTGAACGCAAGCCCGACCGCGCCGCCAGCTATGCCAAGCGTTTCGCCGCCAAGGAGGCCTGTTCCAAGGCGTTGGGAACCGGCTTTCGCCAAGGGGTCTTTTGGCGCGATATGGGCGTTGCCAATCTGCGCAGCGGCCAACCGACCCTGATCCTCACAGGGGGAGCGGCAGCCCGTCTGGCCAAGATGCTGCCGCCTGGCATGACCGGCCATGTGCACCTGACCATGACCGACGATCACCCCTACGCCCAAGCCTTTGTTATTATTGAAGCCTTGCCCGATGACAGCAATTTAACGAGATTGAATCCTGTTGCTGGTATATAGGTTCACCGAACGGTCGCCGCGCGGCCCCGTATCCATTGGTTCGATGAGAGACCCGAGATCATGAGTTCTGTTGATCAGTCGCAAATGGTGCAGCCCTCTACCCCTGCCAACGAGTTCGTCGAGATCGTCAAGACCGTCGTCTATGCCCTTCTGATTGCCTTGGTATTGCGGGTCTTCCTGTTCCAGCCCTTCACCATTCCGTCGGCCTCGATGGAACCGAACCTGCTGGAAGGCGACTACATCATCGTCTCCAAATATAGCTACGGGTACAGCCACCATTCGATCCCGATGAGCCCGCCGCTGTTCTCAGGCCGGATCTTGGCCACGCCGCCCAAGCGGGGCGACATTGTTGTGTTCAAGCTGCCGCGTGATGGCCATACCGACTACATCAAACGCCTGATCGGGCTGCCCGGTGACCGGGTTCAGGTCAAGCAGAGCGTGATCTATATCAACGACAAGCCCCTGCCGCGCGTCGGCGATGGCAAGGTCGTGCTCGACATGGGCGGCGGCTTTGGCCAGCCCGCTGAGCGCTTTAAGGAAACCAATCCTGAAGGTCGTCAATATGTCACCTACAGCTTTGGCCCCGAAGGCGATGCTGAAAATACCGGTGTCTATGTCGTGCCTGAGGGCCAGTATTTCATGATGGGCGACAATCGCGACAATTCGCTCGACAGCCGTTTCCCCGAAGAGATCGGCGTGGGCTTTGTTCCGGCGGAAAATTTCGTCGGTCGGGCGCGGATCATTCTGCTGTCTTGGAACCGCGGCGTGTCTCTGTTCAAGCCCTGGACCTGGTTCACCGAAGCGCGCCTCAGCCGCTTTGGCCACGTGCTGAAATAGATGAACGTTAGGGCGGCGGAAGTCACCGCGCTTGAAGTTCGGCTCGGCCACAGTTTTGCATCGCCCGACCTGTTGGAGCAGGCGCTGACCCATGCCAGCGTCGGTGAAGGGCAGCGCAAGGTGCTCAACAATGAGCGCCTAGAGTTCCTCGGCGACCGGGTTTTGGGCCTCTTCACGGCTGAAGTGCTGATGGCCCAGTTTCCGACGGCGCGGGAAGGGGACCTTTCTCAGCGATACAATATGTTGGTCAATCGCGAGGCCTGCGCGCGGGCAGCGCGGCGTATGGGCCTTGGTCCGGCCCTTCGGCTGGCGGGCGGCGAGTCCAAGCGCGGCGGGCGCGAGCATGACACCATCTTGGCCGATGCCTGCGAGGCGGTCCTTGCGGCCCTTTATGTCGATGGTGGGCCTGAGGTCGCGCGGAAGGTCTTTCTGCGCTTTTGGGCCGATGAGATCGAGACGCTTGGGCAGTCGGCCATCGGCAGCGCGGCCATGGGCAATCCCAAGTCCTTTCTGCAGGAGTGGGCCGCCTCCCAGCGAAAGCCCATCCCCACCTATGTCGTCGTCGCACGTTCAGGGCCTGACCATCAGCCGGTTTTTACGGTAGAGGTACAGGTTGACGGCCTCGAGCCCGCGAAAGCGGAAGGCCGTTCACGTCAAGAGGCCGAAAAGGCCGCGGCTAGCCTGTTGCTGAGCCGGGAAGGTTTGCAATGAACACCTCAACTGCCGCGCCAACCAGAGCCGGCTTCGTCGCTATTATCGGATCGCCCAATGCGGGTAAGTCGACCTTGGTCAATCGTTTGGTCGGCTCCAAGGTCTCCATCGTCACCCAAAAGGTCCAGACCACGCGCTTTCCCGTGCGGGGCGTCTGTATGGATGGACAGGCCCAGATCGTTCTGGTCGATACGCCCGGTATCTTCACGCCGCGTCGCCGTCTGGACCGGGCCATGGTGCGCTCTGCCTGGAATGGTGCCGAAGACGCCGACGCTGTCGTGCACCTGGTCGATGCCCATGCTGAGATCGCGGTTAAGGATGGCACCGCCAAGGCGGCTGAAAAGCGCTGCGCTGACGACACCGCCACGATCCGTGCGGCCTTGAAGTCCAGCGGCCGAAAGGCGATCTTGGCCATGAACAAGATCGATCTGGTCAAGCGCGATGCCTTACTGGCCCTGACCAACGACCTGTTCGAAGAGGGCGTCTATACGGAGGTCTTTATGATCTCGGCCCATAATGGTTCGGGTGTTGATGATCTGAAACACCATATGTCGAGCCTGATGCCCGAGGGGCCTTGGCTCTATCCCGAAGACCAGACCGCCGATCTGCCTGTGCGCCTCTTGGCTGCTGAGATCACCCGCGAGAAGGTCTATCTGCGCGTCCACGAAGAACTGCCCTATGCCGCGACCGTCGAGACCACCTCGTTCAAAGAGGCCAAGGCTGGCGCGGTGCGGATCGAACAGACCATCTATATTGAGCGTGAAGGCCAGCGGGCCATCATCTTGGGCAAGGGTGGCCAGACCCTGAAATGGATCGGCGAGAATTCGCGCAAGGACCTGATCGAGATATTGGATCGCCCAGTTCACCTGTTTTTGCACGTCAAGGTCCGCGAAAACTGGCAAGAAGAGCGGGCCTTCTATGCTGATCTCGGCCTCGATTTCGACGTCTGATCCTTCCTATCCCCCTATTGCCGACCAAGAGAGCCTCCCATGTCTGACACCCTCCCTGACCGCCTGAGCGTCAATCCCAAGAGCCCCTATTACGATGCGGACCTGCTTCAGCAGGGCATCGGGATCCTGTTCAAGGGGGTCGAGAAGACCAATGTTGAGGAATATTGCGTCAGCGAGGGCTGGGTGCGTTTGAGCGTTGGTAACACTGTCGACCGCAAGGGCAATCCCATGACCATCAAGCTGCAAGGCCCGGTCGAGCCCTTCATTCGCGCGCCGGAATAGGCTTACGGCTTCAAAGGTTCGTCCATGACCGAATGGGAAGACGATGCCTATGTCCTATCCGCCCGCGCTCACGGTGAGAGCGGCGCGATAGTCGATCTGTTGACCGAGACCCATGGCCGTCACGCAGCCCATGTGGCCGGGGCAGCCTCACGGCGGATGAAGCCCTTTTTGCAAGCCGGTGCGCGGGTGGTCGTTAACTATCGCGCACGCGTGCCCGACCAGCTTGGCTCGGCCACGCTTGAGCCGATCGGGGAGGGGCCATCGGCCCTGTTCGATGACCCTCTGGCCTTGGCCTGTCTATCGTCGGCGGCTGCCGTAATCGCGGGGGCCTTGCCCGAACGCCAAGCCCATCCGGGGGCCTTCCTTGCCTTTGAAGCCTTGATTGGCTGTCTGCCCCTGACCGAGGTCTGGCCAGCGGTCTATGTGCGATTTGAGGCCGGGTTGTTGCAAGACCTTGGCTTTGGTCTGGACCTATCGCGCTGCGCGGCGACGGGCTCCGTCGATGACCTGGTCTATGTCAGCCCGCGTACAGGCCGGGCGGTCAGCCGCGCCGCCGGTGAGCCCTATCACGACAAGATGCTGATCCTGCCGCCCTTCATGCTGTCGGCCCAAGGCGGCTTGAATCCGGGCGATATAGGCGCGGGCATGGCCTTGACCGGGCACTTCCTCGACCAGTTCGTCTTCGCCGCCATGAACCGTCCCCTGCCTGCTCCGAGGGAGCGGTTGTTGGAACGACTGCGGGATGCCGGGGCGCTTTAGGGGGGCATCCTCGTCCTTCGACGGGCTCAGGATGAGGATGAATGGAATATTGCGGACCTCTCAGCGTTCCTCATGCTGAGCCTGTCGAAGTACGAGGAACGCGCACCCCAAATCCATGTTCCCCGCGAAGGCGGGGATCCAGACCCTTACACTCCGGCGCATCGTTCGTGGAACATCCTCGTCCTTCGACGGGCTCAGGATGAGGATGAATGGAATATTGCGGACCTCTCAGCGTTCCTCATGCTGAGCCTGTCGAAGCACGAGGAA
>CAISGS010000257.1 GCA_903884915.1 uncultured Caulobacteraceae bacterium
ACCTGCTCGCCTTGGCTGATTCTGGCCGGTTCCACCTCGGCGGCAGGCTGCATGCATGTCTACCGCGACATGGTGAAGCTCGGCATGGTTGATGTGGTGGTCGCCACCGGCGCCTCCATCGTCGATATGGATTTCTTCGAGGCCCTCGGCTTTAAGCACTATCAGGCCGACGGCCCCGTAGACGATAATGTGCTGCGCGAGAACTATATCGACCGCATCTACGACACCTATATTGACGAAGAGCAGCTTCAGAACTGCGACCACACCATCCTAGAGATCGCCAATCGCCTCGAGCCGCGCGGCTATTCGAGCCGCGAGTTCATCTGGGAGATGGGCAAGTGGCTGTCCGAGGGCAATGCCAAGAAACCGGGCAGCCTGATCCAGACCGCCTATGAAGAGGGCGTGCCGATCTTTTGCCCAGCCTTTGTCGATTCCTCCGCTGGCTTTGGTCTGGTCAAGCACCAGAAGGAACGGGCCGCTGCGGGCAAGCCCTATCTGATGCTCGATGCCATTGCCGACTTTCGCGAACTGACCGACATCAAGATCGCAGCAGGCACCACAGGCCTGTTCATGGTCGGCGGCGGCGTGCCCAAGAACTTTGCCCAAGATACGGTCGTCTGCGCCGAGATCCTCGGCTTCGAGGCCGAGATGCACAAATATGCCGTCCAGATCACGGTGGCCGATGTGCGCGACGGGGCCTGTTCGTCCTCGACCCTGCAAGAGGCCGCCAGTTGGGGCAAGGTCAACACCACCTATGAGCAGATGGTCTTTGCCGAAGCCACCACCGTCGTGCCCCTGATCGCGTCGGATGCCTACCATCGCGGCACCTGGAACGGCCGCCAAAAGCGCCGCTGGGCCAAGCTCTTTGCCTAAGGCGCCGAACCGGCCTTGACCCCACAAGGCACAGGCGTAAGGTCCCCGCAATTCTCCGGGGTGTCCTGCTTAAGGGGCTGAGAGGCAGGTGATCCTGCGACCCGTGAACCTGATCCGGATCATGCCGGCGGAGGGATGGGAAGTCGGCGCAAAGCTCTTGCGTCCATTGCCCCCTTTTTGCCGTCAAGGTTCCGGGTCTGCCCATTGGTCAGGAGCCTAAGCCGTGAATAAGCAGACCCCCGTCACCAACACGATCCCAACCGGCGAACGCCCCGGCTCGCGCAAGGTCTATGCGCCCGGCCTGCTGTTCCCGGACATTCGCGTCCCCTTCCGCGAGGTGGCCGTCCATCCGTCGGCCAATGAGCCGCCCGTGACCATCTATGACCCTTCTGGCCCCTATACGGACCCCAAGGTCACCATTGATATTAATAAGGGTCTGGCCCGTCCGCGCGACGCATGGGTCATTGCGCGCGGCGATGTCGAGGCCTGCGATCCGCGTCCCGTCAAGCCTGAGGATAATGGCCATGCGCGCGGCGTCCATCTAGCCCCGCCCTTTCCGGTGGCGCAAAAGCCGCTAAAGGCCGTTGGCGGTAAGGCTGTGACCCAGATGGCCTATGCCCGCGCCGGGATCATCACGGCGGAGATGGAATATGTCACCATCCGCGAAAATATGCGCCGTGAAGCGCTGGCCGAAATCATCCGTGATGGTGAGGATTTTGGGGCCTCTATCCCTGATTATATCTCGCCAGAATTTGTCCGTGACGAGATCGCGCGCGGGCGGGCCATCATCCCGGCCAATATCAATCATGGCGAACTGGAGCCGATGATCATTGGCCGCAATTTCTTGGTCAAGATCAATGCCAATATCGGCAATTCCGCCGTGCTGTCGTCGGTGGCCGACGAGGTGGACAAGATGGTCTGGGCCATCCGCTGGGGCGGCGATACGGTCATGGACCTGTCGACGGGGCGCAATATCCACAATATCCGCGACTGGGTGATCCGTAATAGCCCTGTGCCCATCGGCACGGTGCCGATCTATCAGGCGCTGGAAAAGGTCAATGGCGTGGCCGAAGACCTGACCTGGGAAGTGTTCAAAGACACCCTGATCGAGCAGGCCGAACAGGGCGTGGACTATTTCACCATCCATGCCGGGGTGCGGCTGGCCTATATCCCGCTGACTGCCAAGCGCGTCACCGGGATTGTCTCGCGCGGCGGCTCGATCATGGCCAAGTGGTGCCTGTCGCACCACAAGGAGAATTTCCTCTATACGCACTTCGAAGAGATCTGCGAGATCATGAAGGCCTATGATGTGTCCTTCTCGCTCGGCGATGGCCTGCGGCCCGGCTGTATCGCGGATGCCAATGACGCGGCCCAGTTTGGCGAGTTGGAGACCCTCGGCGAACTGACCCAGATCGCGTGGAAGCACGATGTTCAGGTCATGATCGAAGGCCCCGGCCACGTGCCGATGCACAAGATCAAGGCCAATATGGACAAGCAGCTCAAGGTTTGCGGTGAAGCGCCCTTCTATACCTTAGGCCCCCTGACGACCGACATTGCGCCGGGCTATGACCACATTACCAGCGCCATCGGGGCGGCCATGATCGGCTGGTTCGGCACGGCGATGCTTTGCTATGTGACGCCCAAGGAACATCTGGGCCTGCCCGACCGCGAGGACGTCAAGGAGGGCGTGATCACCTATAAGATCGCCGCCCACGCTGCCGATCTGGCCAAGGGGCATCCGGGGGCTCAGGCCTGGGACGATGCCCTGTCACGAGCGCGGTTTGAGTTCCGCTGGGAAGACCAGTTTAACCTCGGCCTCGATCCAGAAACGGCGAGGGAATATCACGATGAGACCCTGCCCAAGGAGGCGCACAAGACCGCGCATTTCTGCTCCATGTGCGGGCCAAAATTCTGCTCCATGAAGATCAGCCACGATATTCGCGCCGATGCTGCGGCCCAAAATGACGTCGCTAAGGTCGATGTCGATGCGGGCATGGAGGATATGGCTCGGAAATTCCGCGAAGGCGGCGGCGAGATTCTGGTGCCCTTGAAATAAACCCGCTATGAGATAACGGCACCGCACGCGCCATAATCTGGCCGAGCGGTGCCGTTTTCATTTTGGGATGGGTAGGCCATGTCTCTGTTCAGCGTGATCAAGCGCGATATCCATTTCGTCAGATCGGCCCTGCGCCTTCTGGCCCGGATCAAGGACATCGAGCCTTCATCCCCCAATCTGCTCTGTGATGATTTCGAAAAGGTCGTCGACCAATATGGTCCGCGTCCAGCCATGCAGTTCGAAGGCAAGGTTCTGACCTATGCCGAGCTTGACGCACTCAGCAATCAGTTTGCCCATTGGGCGCAGGGTCAAGGCCTGGTGCGCGGCGACTGCGTAGCGCTGCTCATGCCCAACCGCGCCGAATATGTCGCCGTTTGGATCGGTCTGAGCAAGGTTGGGGTCGAGACGGCCCTGATCAACAATAACCTGACCGGCCCGGCTCTGGCCCACTGCCTGTCGATCAGCGGTGCCCATCAGATCATTGCCGATGCTGAAACCATCGACGCCTTCGAGGCCATCCAAGCCGACCTGCCCCGCTCGACCAAGGCCTGGGTTCTGGAAGGGGCCCAAGGCGACCGCCATGATCTGACCCAAGCCCTCAAGAGCTGCAGCCCCCTGCGACCCGACCGGGCCAGCGCCCGCAAGGGCCTGACGGCGGGCGAGACCATGCTCTACATCTATACCTCTGGCACCACAGGCCTGCCCAAGGCGGCCAAGGTCACCCACGCCCGGACCCAGACCTATATGCGCGGCTTTGCCGGTGCGACCGATGTGAACGCCAAGGACCGGGTCTACATCACCCTGCCGCTCTATCACGCGACGGGCGGGTTTGGGGCTATGGGCGCGGCCCTGATGAATGGCGCGACGGTCGTGCTGCGGCGGCGGTTCTCGCTCACTCAATTTTGGAACGATGTGGTGGAAGAGCGCTGCACGGTCTTTGTCTATATTGGCGAGCTCTGCCGCTATCTGATCAATCAAGAGCCCGTTGAGGGGGAACGCAAACACCATCTTCGGCTCGCGCTCGGCAACGGCCTGCGCGGCGATGTCTGGGAAAAGATGAACCAGAGATTCGCCATTCCTGAGGTCTTGGAGTTCTATGGCTCGACCGAGGGCAATGTCTCGATGTTCAATTGGGACGGCAAGATCGGGGCCATAGGGCGCGCTCCGGCCTATCTGAAGAGCAGCGTCAATTTCAAATTGGTCCGCTTTGACGTCGAGACCGAGCAGCCGATCCGCGATGCGCGTGGCCGCTGTATCGAATGCGCGCCCGGCGAGGTTGGTGAATGTATCGGCCTAATTGGCAAAAAGGCTAGGACCGGCTTTTCCGGCTATGCCGATCGTGCTGCGACTGAAAAGAAGATCCTCACCGGAGCCTTCAAGAAAGATGACCGCTGGTTCCGTACCGGCGATCTGATGCGCCGCGACAAGGAAGATTTCTACTATTTCGTCGACCGGATCGGCGAGACCTTCCGCTGGAAGAGCGAGAACGTGTCGACCGCCGAGGTGTCGCAGCAGCTGACCGGCTGCGACGGGGTGCAGGAGGCCATCGTCTATGGCGTCTCAGTCGAGGGCTATGACGGACGCGCCGGTATGGCCTCGCTAGTGGTTGGGCCAGAGTTCGACCTCGTCACCTTTGCCAGCCATGTCGAGGCGCAGCTTCCGGCCTTTGCCCGGCCTCTCTTCATCCGACTGACCACCGAGGTCGAAACCACCGGTACCTTCAAATATCGCAAGCTGGATCTGGTCGAACAGGGCTTCGACCCCGCCAAGATCACCCAGCCTTTGTTCTTCAAGAAGCCCGGCGAAGGCTATGTGCCGATCTCGCCCGAGCTCTATGACCAGATCAATGCCGGGGCCTTCAGGATCTAAGCCCCTTACCCCGTGTTCCCAGCGAAGGCCGGGATGACCCCCTCACCCAACCCTCTCCCCCAAGGGGGCGAGGG
>CAISGS010000258.1 GCA_903884915.1 uncultured Caulobacteraceae bacterium
AAGAGCACCTTGGCCTCGACAAGCACGCCGTCGTCAGGATTGAGACGCGCACCAGCATCGGCAGCGGCCAGCGCTTCCCTTGACGGATAGGGGTCACGGATTATCAGATCTGACGGCGCGAAGGCCCCCATAAGGCTCCAGCCCTCAATCAGAGCGCCGCCCATGCGGCCAGCGCCCAACATTAAAATGGGGGTCATAATCAAATCCGCCTTTTACCGAAAATTCAGGCTGTGCCGACCGTCTCGAACATGCAGGCCGACACGGCCTCTGCGGGAGACTTGTCACCATTGAACAGGAAGTCAAAGGCCGGATAGAACCGGTCCGCCGCCTCGACGGCTGCATCAATCATCGATGCCGCCTGCGCCAAGGTTGGACGCTCGCCATGGGGCAGGGATAGGGCGTGGCGGAAGACCACCTCGCCCTCATCGGCCCAGACCTCGAAATGGCCGAGCCAAACCCGCTGATTGATCAAGGACAGGAGTTCATAGGCCTTGGCCCGCTGATCCTTAGCGGCCCTTAGATCCACCGACAGGCACAGCTGCAGACAGTCGGCCTCAGCGCGCCAAGCGAACCAAAGCTCGTAGTCCTTCCAGTCCCCGGCCAGCGAGAAGGCGAGATCGCCCTCATCGGTGCGGTCAAAGGTCAGGTTTTCAGCGACCAGAACATGCTCGACCACGTCCAACGGGTCTAGACCGATGTCCAAGTCTTCGTCGGCGTAAGGGGTGTCCATAACTAGACGATCCTAAAAGGCGCGGTCGATGCGGATGGCGTGACCAGGAATCGCCTCATGCAAAAAAGAGCTTAAGCTGCTTCCGGGCTAGGGTCACAAGCCGGTTCACGCAGCAGGCGAAGATTAGCTTGTGGACGAATCGTCCAGCTTGCCCCTCAGCGTCTCGATCTCCTGCCGCAGGGACAGAAGTTCCGCCTTGAGGGCATCCAGTTCATCGCGGCGCACCAGATCCATTTCGGCAACGAAACGGTCGGCTTGAGCGCGGACTGCGGTTTTAGCTTCCTCGCCAGCAGCCTGGGCCAAGCCCATGGCCGTGGTGGTCAGCTTGGCGAACTCATCAAGGAAAGGATTTTGGCTGTGCATGAACCCTCTATAGCCAAAATCTTTAGGATTTGGAAAGGATATGCGGCAGCGATTTTTACAGTCCCCCTCCCCCCTCTGGTCGGAGCCTGCTAAAGCAGATTGGACGCAGCCAAAGGACAGCTTTCGTGCAGTTTCCAGACTTCGATCCGGTTCTCATCCATCTGGGCCCCATCGCTATCCGCTGGTACGGCATCGCCTATGTGGCGGGCATTTTGCTGGGCTGGCGATATGCAGTGGGTTTGACGCGAAAGCCCGCCCTGTGGGGCAGCACGGAGCCAACCGCCACGGCCGTTCAGATCGATGATCTGATCCTTTGGATCACCTTCGGCATCATTGTCGGCGGACGGCTGGGGTCGGCGGTCTTTTATGACGCCAATCGCATGGTGTCGGACCCCCTTCAGATCTTCAAGATCTGGCAAGGCGGCATGTCCTTCCACGGCGGCTTCATCGGCGTCTGTGTCGCGGTTGCGCTCTTTGCCAGACATTGCCAGATCGACCTGCTGAGATTGGGCGATCTGGTTGCCGCCGCAACGCCCTTTGGTCTGCTGTTTGGCCGGATTGCCAACTTCATAAATGGCGAGCTCTGGGGCCGTCCCACCGATGTGCCTTGGGCGATCATCTTTCCGGCCGCAGGGCCAGAGCCGCGTCATCCGAGTCAACTCTATGAGGCCGGACTAGAAGGCATCTTGTTGTTCCTAATCCTGCGTATCGCCACGCACCGGTTTGGCTGGCTGCAAAGACGCGGCGGGGTCGCGGGCCTGTTCATGCTGGGCTATGGCCTCATTCGCGTTAGCCTCGAGAACGTGCGTCAGCCGGATGTCGGCATGCCTGATTTTCCGTTCGGCCTGACCATGGGCATGATCCTGTCGATCCCGATGATCCTGATCGGCGCTTGGCTGGTTTGGCGCGCCCAAAAGACCCCTGCCGCACAATGAGCCTAAAGGCCCGTCTTCAGGCCCAGATCAGCGCCTTTGGCCCAATCAGCGTGGCGCAATATATGGGCCTCTGCCTGCATGATCCCAAGGATGGCTATTACGCGGCCCATCCCAAGCTGGGGGCTGAGGGGGATTTTCTCACCGCCCCGCTCACATCTCAGATGTTTGGAGAGTTGCTCGGCCTGTGGACCATCGCCGTTTGGGAAAGCTTGGGTCGCCCCGAACGGCTCAGCCTGATCGAGATCGGTCCGGGCGACGGCACACTGATGGGCGATCTTCTGCGTGCGGCTCGGCTGGCTCCGCAGATGGTCGAAGGCCTAGAGGTCACACTGGTCGAAACCAGCACGCCCCTGGCCCTCATCCAACAAGAAAGACTGGTGGGCACCCCCATCCGTTGGGTCACAAGGCTGGACGAGGTGACCGGTGATGGCCCTGTGATCCTCATCGCCAATGAGGTTCTGGACTGTCTGCCCGCCCGACAATTTATCCGCACCGCCACGGGCTGGGCCGAACGCATGGTGGGGCTAACCGACGAGGGTGACCTGACCTTTGGCCTCTCACCACGACCGGTCGAGGGGTTGTTTCCAAAGGCATCGCAAGGCGCGGTGCTGGAGCTATCGGCGGCGCAGGAGGCCTTCAGCGCTGAGGTCGCCGCCCTGATCGCGACGCGCGGCGGCGCGGGCCTGCTGATTGACTATGGCCGCGACACAGAGGGGTTCGGCGATACGCTGCAGGCCCTCCGCAGCCATCAAAAGCACGGCCCGTTGGACCATCCCGGGCTAGACGACCTGACCATCCATGCCGATTTCCCAGCCGTCCTGAAGGTGGCTCAGGACGAAGGGGTCGAGGTTGCCATCACCTCCCAAAGCGCGTTTTTGCAAAGGCTGGGCATTGTCGCGCGGGCCGAGAGTCTCGCCAAGGCGCGGCCGGACCAGATCGCCACTATCGAACGCCAGCTTGAACGGCTGATTGCGCCAGAGCAGATGGGGGACCTGTTCAAGGTCGCGGGCCTATGGTCCAAAGACTTGCCCCAGCCGCCCGGATTTTCGACCGATCCAGAGGATCCAACATGAGCCCGCTTCCCGTTCTGACCCACCCCAAGCTTTCGGCCCTCAAGGGCATCAAGCACGCCTTCTTTACCCGTCAGGGCGGCGTCTCGACCGGGGTCTATGACAGTCTCAATGTCGGGCGGGGCTCTCGCGATGAGCCTGCGGATGTGCGCGAAAACCGCCGCCGCGCCGCTGCTCATTTTGGCACCGATACCGACCATCTGCTGACCGGCTATC
>CAISGS010000259.1 GCA_903884915.1 uncultured Caulobacteraceae bacterium
CCTTCCTCATGCTGAGCCTGTCGAAGCACGAGGAAGTGGCACTCCCCCTAGTTCATCACCTTACGGGCATCCGGAAGGTCTAGCGAGAAGGGTGGGATCTCGGCATCAAAAGTTTGGCCGTCGTCGGTCAGCATCTGGAAACTGCCCGCCATACTGCCCGATGAGGTGCGAAGTGGGCAGCCGGAGGTGTAGCGATAGGCTTCGCGGGGTTTCAGGGTCGGTTGGTCACCGACCACGCCTTCACCCTTGACCTCGTCCACATTGTTGCGGGAATCGGTGATGATCCAGTGACGTGAGATCAGTTGCACGGTCTCGGTCCCGTGGTTCTCGATCTCCACCACATAGGACCACATGTGCAGGCCGATGTCGGGCTCTGAGTCTTCAGGCCGATAGGAGCACATGACCCGCACGACGATGTCGCGGGTGCGAGCCTCATAGATCGGCGAGCCCTTGGAACGGGTGCGGCGCGGTATCCGGTTCACGCCGCGTCCAAGGCCCTAGACACATCGCGGATCAAATCGCCTGCGCCCTCAAGGCCCACCGATAGGCGCACGGTGCCTTCGGTCACGCCGATGGCCAGACGTTCTTCTTCGGGAACAGACCGGTGGGTCGTGGTCGGTGGATGGGTGGCCATCGACTTGGCATCGCCGAGATTGTTGGAGATATCGACAATCTCAAGCGCATTGAGGAAGTTGAACGCTGCCTGCCGCGAGCCGAGATCAAAGGCCAAGAGACTGCCGCCGCCGCTCATCTGCTTGATGGCGACCTCATATTGCGGGTGATCCTTGCGGAAGGGATAGAAGGACCGCTTAGTCTTGGCATGGCTAGCCACCAGATCGGCCAAGACGGCGGCGGTCTCGGTCTGGCGACGCACGCGCAGGTCCAAGGTCTCCAAGCCCTTGAGCAGAACCCAAGCATTGAAAGGCGACAGGGACGGGCCGGTGTGGCGCAGCATGTCGCGCAGCGCCTCATCCATCAGCTCTTGTGAGCCCAGAACCGCGCCGCCCAGCACCCGGCCTTGGCCGTCAATATGTTTGGTCGCCGAATAGACCACCAGATCGGCACCCAGTTCGAGCGGCTTTTGAAAGATCGGGGTGGCGAAGACATTGTCGACAATGACCTTGGCCTGGGCCGCATGGGCTAGCTTGGACACTTCTGCAATGTCGGTGACCTCGAGCAGGGGGTTGGCCGGGGTCTCGATCAGGACGGCCTTGGTATTGGGCCGCATGGCATTTTCCCAAGCCTTCAGATCGGTGGCATCGACAAAGGTGGTCTCAACGCCAAAGCGCGGCAACCACTCGGCCACCAGCCAGCGACAGGAGCCAAAGAGGGCGCGGCCCGCGACCAGATGATCACCTGCGCGGACCAGACCCATCAGGGACGCATTGACCGCCGCCATCCCGGTCGCCATCGCCCGGCAGGCGGGCGCGCCTTCGAGCAGGGCCAGCCTATGCTCGAACATCTCAACGGTTGGGTTGGCAAAGCGCGAATAGACATAGCCCGGCTCTTCGCCTGAAAAGCGCGCCACGGCGCTCTCGGCGGAGTCATAGACAAAGCCCTGGGTTAGATAGAGCGCTTCAGAGGTCTCATTGAACGCCGAGCGCATGGTGCCGCCGCGAACCAAACGGGTTGCCGCTTCCCAAGTCTTCGGATCTTCAGACATTGCCATTTCCTTCTTAAAGCGCGCGCATCAAAGGCATCGGAGGGGGTCAGGTCAAGGGGGCGTCTTGGCGCTGGCCATGATCTTACCCTGAGCGGCACCTGAAGACTTGCCATTCGGTGAGGAGTCGCGGACTGTCGCGCCAATGAGTGAGCAAATTTCATCGGGCATCTTGCCCAGCCAATCGATTGACGCGCTGATTGCCGAGGGCGCGATCACGTCGCTGAGCGACTTTGACGCCGATCAGGTTCAACCGGCCAGTCTGGACCTGCGCCTTGGTCTGCGCTGCTGGCGGATTCGGGCCTCATTCCTGCCCGGCCTTCACCGCACGGTACGCCAAAGGATGGTCGATGTGGCCATGCACGAGATCGACCTGTCCAAGGGCGCGGTGCTGGAACGCGGCTGCGTCTATATTGCTGAGGTGCAAGAGCGGCTTCAGTTGGCCCCCGGTCTTTCCGCGCGCGGCAATCCCAAGAGCTCGACCGGACGGATCGATGTCTTTGTGCGCCTCTTGACCGATCACAGCCGCGCCTTTGACGATGTGGCCAGCGGCTATGATGGCCCGCTCTATATCGAAATTGCGCCCCAGACCTTTTCCATCCTCGTGCGCACCGGCACGCGGCTGAACCAGCTTCGGCTCAAACAGGGGCAGCCTGCCCATCTTGAGACCCGCAGTGTCGGGGTTGATCTGACCGGTGATCTGGCCGGCTATCGGGCCCGCCGTCATTCCGGCGTTATCGATCTGGACAATGTCGGCGGCCATGACCCGCGTGACTTTTGGGAGCCGTTGGAGCCGCGCCGGGGCGAACTGATGCTCGACCCGGGGGAGTTCTATATTCTGGCCTCGAAAGAAGCCGTGGAGATTCCCGTCCTGCAAGCCGCCGAAATGACCCCGATCGATCCGTCGGTCGGCGAGTTTCGCGTCCACTATGCCGGCTTTTTCGATCCGGGCTTTGGCACCGAAGAGGCGGGCGGCGTCGGATCGCGCGGCGTTCTCGAGGTTCGCAGCCACGAGACCCCCTTCCTGCTCGAAGACGGCCAGACGGTCGCCCGCCTCGTCTATGAACCGCTGCTGGCCCGCCCCAATCGCCTCTATGGCACCGGCGGCTCACACTATCAGCGCCAAGGCCTGAAACTGTCCAAGCACTTTAAGGACTGGTGAGGGGCTAGGGTTTCTTAACCCTCGCTTTCCTCTTTGCGCCCTTAGCCATCCTTCCGTTAAAGTGACTAATGACCGTGACTGACCCCGTGACATCGACCTCAAGCTCGCCTGACCAAGCCGCCCCGTCGCGGTGGAAGGCTTGGCGCGTGGAGACGGTGGCGTTGGTGACCTTGGCCATTCCGTTGGTCTTTACCCAGTTGGCGCAGATGGCGGTGATGACCACCGACGTGATCATGTTGGGTCGTTTGAGCCAGACGGCGCTGGCCGCTGGGGCGATTGGCAGCACGATCTATTATTTTGCGTGGCTGATCGGGGCCGGGCCGTCGTCAGCGGTGTCGCCGATGATTGCGCAAAGTCTGGGGGCCGATCCGAACAATCGCGAGGCGGTGCGCACCATTGTGCGGATGGGGCTGTGGGCTGTAGCCCTTTTGGCCCTTCCGATGGCGGCTCTGCTGGTCTCCGCCGAATGGATCCTGTTGCATCTGGGTCAAGACCCGGTGCTGGCCAAGGGCGCGGGGCAGTTTGTCAGCGTCTTGGCCATTGGCATGCCTTTCACGCTGGGCTTTTTGGTCCTGCGCAATTTTGCCACCGCCACCGGTAAGCCAAGGGCGGCCATGTGGGTCATGTTGGCCACGATCCTATGGAACGCCCTCGCCGACTATGCCCTGATCTTCGGCTATTTCGGCTTTCCGCGCCTTGAGATGGTCGGCGCCGGGATCGCGACGGCCAGTTCAGGCATTTTCAGCCTTCTGGCTATGGTTCTGATCATCTGGCTTGATCCGGACCTGCGGGTCTATCAGCCGTTCAAGGGACTGTTCTTACCGGCCCGTAGGCTGTTGGCCGAGGTCTTTCGTCTGGGCCTGCCCATCGGTATGACCATGATCTTTGAGGCCATGTTGTTCAATGTCATGACCCTCGTCATGGGCACCTTTGGAACCGATCAATTGGCCGCCCATCAGGTGGCGCTGAACTTTGCGTCCGTGACCTTCATGGTGCCGCTCGGCATTGGTATGGCCGCGACGGTGCGGGTCGGGTTGGCGACGGGCCGAGGCGATATGGCCGCCGCGCGCCTGTCAGGATTTGTCGCAATGGTCGTGGGGGTCGGGTTCATCAGCCTGTGCGGCCTGGCCATGGCCTTTGCCGGTCGTCAGATCGCCAGCCTCTATTTCGGAACGCCGACCACGCAAGAGACGCAGGTCATCACCTATGCCACCCAGTTCTTGATGATCGCCGCGGCCTTTCAGGTCTTTGACGCCCTCCAGGTGATCGGTGGTCTGTCCCTTAGAGGTCTGAAAGATGCCCGCGTGCCGATGATCATTGCCGGGGCCAGCTATTGGCTCGCGGGCGCGCCGATCTGTCTGATCCTCGCCATTTCCTTTGGCCTTAAGGGGGTTGGTATTTGGATTGGCCTTGCGGCGGGCCTGTCCGTGGCGGCCGTAGCCATGGGCCTGCGGTTTGAGTGGCTTACGCGCACCTCCAATCGTCCCCTCCTCATCACGGTCTAGCCTCTAGCCTCGGCGGAGGGTAAAGAGCGCTATGCGTATTGCTTTCATGGGCACCCCTGATTTCGCCGTTCAAACCCTGGCCGAGTTGGTCGCCGCAGGGCACGAGGTCGTGGCGGTCTATTCTCAGCCCCCCGCCCCGCGCGGCCGGGGCCAAGAGCTCAAACCTTCCCCGGTCCACGCCTTTGCCAATAGCCTTGGCCTAACGGTGCGCACGCCCGCGTCGATCAAGGCTCCCGAAGAGATTGCCGCCTTTCAAGCGCTGGATCTGGATGCAGCCGTGATCGTCGCCTATGGCCAGATCTTGCTCAAAGCGGTGCTCGATGCGCCGCGTCTGGGCTGTTTCAACCTTCATGCCTCGCTCCTGCCCCGCTGGCGCGGTGCGGCCCCGATCCAGAGGGCGATCATGGCGGGCGATGCGGTCACCGGCGTTCAGGTCATGCATATGAGCGAAGGTCTGGACGAGGGACCGGTGCTCCTGTCCGAGACGGTGCGCATCGAACCGCTCGATACGTCCGGCAGCCTGCACGATCGCTTGGCCGCTGTGGGGGCCCATCTGGCGCCGCGCGCCCTTGCGGCAGTGGAACGGGGCGCGGCCGTTGAGATGGCCCAGCCGCTCGATGGCATCACCTATGCCAAGAAGATCAAGCCTGCTGAGGCGCGCATTGACTGGTCCTTACCGGCCGAGCAGGTCGATTGCCATATTCGCGGCCTGTCGCCCTTTCCGGGGGCTTGGTTTGAGGCACCCGGTGAAAAGGGCCCCGTTCGGATCAAGGCCCTCCTCTCGCGGGTCGAGCTAGCCTCGGGTGCGCCCGGGGAGGTTTTGGATGATCAACTGCTGATCGCCTGCGGCACCGGCGCGGTCCGGCTCTTGCGAGCGCAGCGCGAGGGCAAGGCCGCGCAAGAGGCCGAGGTCTTTGTGCGCGGTTTTGCTCTAGTCGCTGGAACCCGGCTCGTCTGATGCCGCGCTATCGTCTTCTCGTCGAATATGATGGCCGCCCCTATCGCGGCTTTCAGGCGCAGGAGCGCTTGCCGTCGATCCAAGGGGCCATCGAGAAGGCCGTGCTGGGCTTTAGCGGTCAAAAGATTCGCCTCATAGGGGCGGGCCGGACCGACACCGGCGTACACGCGACCGGACAGGTGATCCATATGGACTTGGAGCAGGACTGGCGCCCCGCCGTGGTGCGCGATGCCCTCAATGCCTATCTGATGCCCCAGCCGATCTCGATCCTTGAGGCCGAGAAGGTTGCCGATGATTTCCATGCCCGCTTTTCGGCCACGGGACGGCGTTATCTCTATCGCATCCTCAACCGCCGCAGCCCCCCGGCCATCGATCAGGGCCGAGTCTGGCATGTGAGGCGGCCCATTAATGTTGAGGCGATGAATGAGGCCGCGCAGGTCCTAGTGGGCCATCACGATTTCACCACCTTCCGTGACATGCAGTGCCAGTCCAGATCCCCGCTCAAGACGCTCGATGTGGCGCGGGTTTGGCGTGAGGGCCAAGAGGTGCATCTGGTCTTCGAAGCCCGCTCGTTCTTGCATCGACAGGTCCGCTCCATGGCCGGAAGCCTCTGTCAGGTCGGCATCGGGCGTTGGACGGCGGCGGACATCAAGGCCCTCCTCGAAGCCCGCGACCGCCAAGCCTGCGGTCCTGTAGCGCCTGCGGATGGGCTCTATCTGACCGGGGTGGGATATTGAGGGGTGGCTAAAAAAGAAAAAGCCCTTTCCCCCCTTGAGGGGGAGAGGGTTGGGAGTGGGGGGTGTTCATCCACGAACCCTCCGCCGCGTTCCCCGCAAAAACAGAAATCCAGCGGGCCGCTTTCCGTCTGAGTGAAAGGGTCTGGGTCCCCGCCTTCGCGGGGAAAACG
>CAISGS010000260.1 GCA_903884915.1 uncultured Caulobacteraceae bacterium
GATCGATGCTATGCGCGCCGATGCGCCAGACTGTTTTGGTGAAGGCTCCGAACTGCGCATCGATGGCGGTATGGCCAATAGCGACTATTTCGTTCAGCGCCTGACCGATCTGACCGATGTTCCCGTGCGCCGGTCGGAATTTCACGAGATGACGGCCCTGGGCGCGGCCCTGTTCGCGGGGCTAGCGGCAGGGGTCTATAGCTCGCTTGAAGAGGCCGCCGCGATACGGCCAACCTCCAAGCAGATCCGGCCCAATATCGACCCAACTGAGCGTCAATCGGCGTTGGCGCGCTGGGCCGACGCCGTGCCGCGCGTCCGCTCGCGTCAGAACGCTTGACGGCAGGCCCGCTCGGGGCGATTTTGGACATCAACATCTATCGGAGGATCAGACATGGCTGACGGATCATTGGCGGGCCTCGGCTCCGTAAAGGGCAGAGTAAGCGAAGCAGAATGGAATGCGCGGGTCGATCTGGCCGCGCTCTATCGTCTGGCGGCCTTGAACGGCTGGGACGATATGATCTTCACCCACATCTCGGCGCGGGTGCCGGGACCTGAGCATCATTTCCTGATCAATCCTTATGGCTACCACTTCGACGAGATCACGGCCTCCAGCCTGGTCAAGATCGATATGGACGGCAAGGTGGTCGATGAGACCCCGTTCTTCATCAATCCCGCCGGTTTCACCGTCCATTCGGCGGTCCATATGGCGCGCGACGATGCCCATTTCGTCATCCACCTGCACACCGATCAAGGGGTTGCGGTCGCGGCCCAACGCGAGGGGCTCTTGCCCATCAGCCAGCACGCCCTGATCGTCATCAACGGCTTGGCCTATCACGACTATGAGGGCATCGCGCTCAACCATGATGAGCGCGAAAGGATAATAGCTGACCTGGGCGACAAAAAGCTGATGATCTTGCGAAACCACGGCACCTTGACCTTGGGTTCGACAGCAGGTGAGGCATGGCTGAATATGTTCTTCCTCGAGCGGGCCTGCAAGCAGCAGACCATGGCCCTAGCGGCGGGTCGCGAGAACATCTTGATCGCCCCAGAGGCGGCTCAGAACGAAGTGCGCGGTCAGACCCGCAACGGTATGGGTGGCAGTATGTCGAGCTTGGCTTGGCCTGGCTTGCTGCGTCAGCTGGACCGCGAGTTGCCCGGTTACGACGCTTAAGCCCAGTCGCGAAACAGGGGGCAACCCCTTCAGCAACCATCGCCGCCGTGAGCCTTGCGCTTGCGGCGGCGTTTGTTTGTGGTCCAGCCGATGCCGGGGCTTGGCCGATGGAGCCGGGCCGGACCCAAGCCATTGTTAAGGTCGAGTCGCAAAGGGCTAGCGAGGCCTTTGATGAGGCCGGGAAATTGGTTCCGATACCGGTCCATCATGACCTCGCCGCCGATCTGTTTGTCGAACGGGGGATCACCGAAAGGCTGACCCTTCAGGGCAAGCTCTATTGGGCCTCGTTCCGGGATGACGGCCTATCCCAGACCGCCTATGGCAACTCTGAACTGGGCGCGCGCTGGACGGCCTATAACGGAAGTAAGGGTGTTCTCTCGGTCTATACGGGGCTGACCTTGCCCGTGGCGGGTGTCGACAAGGGGCAGGCCGGATTTGAGGCGCGCCTTCTTGCCGGTCGGGCGGCAAGGATTGGGCGCCGCAAGGTGGTTGCGGATCTACAACTGGCGACCTTAACCGGCAGTGATTATGGCCGAGAAACCCGGTTGGAAGGAAGCTTGGGACTGGAATTGACCGAAAACTGGACCCTGATGGCGCAGATGCAGGCGGGGCAGATCGAAAACGGCACGGCGTGGCTCAAGGACGAAATCTCTATCACGCGTAACTTCGGCCAGAACAGCCTCCAGATTGGCTGGCGGCAAACCCCGTTTGGCAAAAACTTCACGAAAGCGTCGGGACCGATCATTGGGCTTTGGCGACGGTTTTAATCAGACCTTCTTGGTGTTTTTGCCGTCGAACGACAAATGCACCGCCGGATTGGGGTGGGCAGGGCGTTAGACTGTTGCTGATGTTTGGTCGGTGACCTTAACCGGTCGTGGTTAGGCCCGATCGTTGAGCTTTGACGACGGTTTTAACTAGGCTTTTTACCCAACTGTCACTGGACGGGTTGGTCATATGGCGGCATACAACCGAGGCTGTTCAGAGTCGCCTTCATGACCCGCCCACAGGAGATTCTGGTCTTGTTACGCAAACATTTCTTTCTTGTGGGTGCCGCGGCAGCCTTGATCTTGATGATCGTCGCGGGCGGCCTGATGTTGGTTGCCAACTCTGCAGCCAAAGCCAAAAAGGCCATGGGCGCGGGCGCAGCGGGTCGAACGGTCGCTGTGGCGGCGGCGGTCATCTCACCTCAAGATTTTACGGACCGGATTGAAGCCCTCGGCGTGGCCAAGGCGCGGCAGTCGGTGACGGTGACCTCCAACACAGCCGAACTGATCACTAAGGTCCTGTTCCATGACGGGCAGGCCGTGTCCAAGGGGCAGGTTCTGGTCGAGCTCAAGGGCGACGAGCAGGATGCGGCGGTGGCTCAGGCCCAGTCCTTGGCCGCTCAGGCGCGCCTTGATGCCGCCCGCTGGAACGACCTTGCAGCCAAGGGCTTTGCACCTCGCGTGACCGCAGAGCGCTATCAGGCCGCCAGTGTTCAAGCAGATGCCGCCCTGAAGGCCGCCCAGTCTCGCCGATTGAACCGCGTGATCCGCGCGCCCTTCTCGGGAGTCGTGGGCCTTTCGGACGTGGCACCGGGCGCTTTGATTGCTGCCGGTGGTCCCATTGTGTCCTTGGATGATTTGGCGGTGGTGAGGATCGACTTTCCTGTCCCCGACCGTTTCTACGCTCGGTTGCGTAAGGGTATGGTCCTGAC
>CAISGS010000261.1 GCA_903884915.1 uncultured Caulobacteraceae bacterium
AATGAAGATCTCGATCGCGACGCCGATTGGAGCCTTCCGGCGTGGCTTTATAATGACCCGGAGTTTTTCACAGTCGAGATGAAGCGGGTCATGCGGCCCTCTTGGCAGGTGGTCTGTCACATCAGCGACGTGCCCAATATTGGCGATTATCACACCTTCGATTTTCTGGGCGAAAGCATCCTTGTCGTGCGCGGTGAGGACCAGAAGATTCGGGCCATGGCCAATGTCTGCCGCCATCGCGGCTCGCGGCTGGTTGATGGACCATCGGGCTGCGCGCGCAAGCTGGTCTGCCCCTATCACGCCTGGTCCTATGAACTGGATGGGCGCCTGACGGGCGTTCCCATGCGCGGCACCTATCCCAGTCTTGAGATGGAAAAGCTGACCCTTCCCACCGTCGATTGCGAGATTTTCCAAGGCTTTATCTTTGTGCGCCTCGAGGGCGATGGCCCCACCGTGGCCGAGATGATGGCCCCCTATCTGTCGCAGATCGAGCCCTATCGCTTTGAAGAGATGCGCGCCTTTGGCCGCGTCACCCTGCGCCCGCGCCCGGTCAACTGGAAGAACGTGGCCGATAACTATTCCGATGGGCTACATATCAAGGTTGCCCATCCGGGCCTAACGCGCCTGTTTGGCCGCAGCTATGGCGTCGAGGCCGAGCCCTGGGTGGACCGCATGTGGGGCGAGCTAATGGACCGCCCCTCGGCCAACCCATCCGAGCGGATGTATCAGCATCTCTTGCCGCGCGTCGATCACCTACCCGAGGCCCATCAAAAGCTCTGGCTCTATTTCAAGCTCTGGCCCAATGTCGCCTTCGATATCTATCCCGATCAGGTCGATTTCATGCAGTTCCTGCCGATCTCGCCGACCGAAACCCTGATCCGCGAAATTGCCTATGCCCTGCCCGACGAGCGCCGCGAAATGAAGGCGGCCCGCTATCTGAATTGGCGCATCAATCGTCAGGTCAATGCCGAAGACACGGTCCTGATCGAGCGGGTTCAACAGGGTATGGCCTCACCGACCTTCAGCGTCGGCCCGCTGAGCGATACCGAGGTCTGTCTGCGCGGCTTTGGCAAGAAGCTGCGCGGCCTGATCCCTGAGGCACGGCTGCATCAGCCCCCCGCCCCCGGCTGGAGCCACCGCCCCGCCGCCCCATCCGTTTCCTGAGCCTGTAGAAGAGCCACCATGTCCAAGCCCTATGACGCCATAATCATCGGAGGCGGCCACAATGGCCTGACCTGCGCCTTCTATCTGGCCAAGAGCGGCCTTAAGGTGCGGGTACTGGAACGGCGCGAGGTCGTCGGCGGCGCGGCGGTGACCGAAGAGTTCCACCCCGGTTTTCGCAACTCGGTGGCCAGCTATACGGTCAGCCTGCTGAATCCTAAGGTGATTGCCGATATGAAGCTGGCCGAACGCGGCCTGCGCATCATCGAGCGCCCGATCTCCAATTTCTTGCCTCAAGAAGATGGCGGCTATCTCAAGCTCGGTGGCGGGCTGGAGCGCACGCAAGAAGAGTTCCGCAAGTTCTCGGCCAAGGATGCTGA
>CAISGS010000262.1 GCA_903884915.1 uncultured Caulobacteraceae bacterium
CCGCAGCTAGGGCCGACGCTGTGTCTCCCCCCGCAACCGAAAAGGCCAAGGGGAAGTTGCTGGCGCCAAAGACTGCAACTGGACCTAACGGAATGTGGCGTAGGCGAATGTCCGACCGCGGCGGCGCGCGCTCTGGCATGGCAGGATCAATGCGCACATCCAAGAAGCCGCCATCACGGAGAACCTGGGCAAACATGCGAAGTTGATTGACCGTGCGGCCCCGTTCACCCTCTAGGCGACCGCGCGGCAAACCGCTCTCAGCCATCGCCCGCGCCACGAGCGCTTCACCGTCATCGAGCAAATTTTGCGCTATAGCTTCAAGCAGACTTGCCCGCTCGTTGAGGCTGGTTTCGCGAAACAGATCAAAGGCCCCGTTCGCCAAGGCACAGGCCTGATCAAGGTCCTCCAATGAGGCCCCCCCAAAATCTGGCCCTATCGCAGTGCCCAAACTCGGATCAAACGCCTGTAAAGCGCCGCTGGTGCCGAACCGCGCCGCTGATCCGATCAGCAATTTGCCTGTTAAAGTCATTCGCGCAGCACTCCAATTTCAATTTCATACCGCCCGCACGCGTGAGGGCTTTAGGGTCACCAAGGGTGGGTCTACTGGCCAACCGCTTGGGTAGCCGATGGGTTTAGCCATCCGCCCTCGACAAGTTCTCGAACAATTTGATCGTGATGTTGATCGAGCAAGGGAGGGGGATAGCGGACCGACTGCTGGTCACCCGACAGCTTTACGGGGAAACCGAGAGACTTGAACGATCCCTCCACAGGATGGTCTATATCTTGGACCATCTTGCGAACGGCAATGTGCTCCGTCGCGAGCGCCTGCTCATAGTTATAGATCGGGCCAGCTGGGACACCGGCATCAAGCAGGGCGTCGACCCACTCATTCACCGTTCGCGTTTTGAAAATACCTTCTAGTTCGGCCATCAACTCTGTTTGATGTTCCAAACGCGCTGTGTTGGTCGCAAAGCGCGGATCATCTGCCAAATCCTCACGGCCCGTCACTTGCAAGAAGGCCAGCCAGAGCTTTTGATTAGCAGCACCAAGGACAAAATGGCCGTCGGACGCCCGGAAGGCTTGATAAGGAGCTGACATCCGGTTGGCGGTGCCAATCGGCTTCGGTGAAGTCCCAGTACCCCAAAGCTCAGTCGTTTCCCAAACCGAAAGCCCAAGCGCCGCCTCGATCAAAGAGGCATCGATAAAGCTGCCCTTTCCTGATTTTCCCCGACCAATAACGGCGCTTAAAATAGCGTAGGTCGCGAAGAGCGCAGCTCCAAGATCAGCAATCGGAATGGAACTTTTTACCGGATCACCACCCCTATGGCCCGTCGCACTGATGGCGCCGGACATAGCCTGAGCCATCAGGTCAAAACCGGGGCGCTGAGCCCAAGGACCGGTCTGGCCAAAACCAGAAATGCTGGCATAGATGATCCGCGGGTTGATGGCATTGATGGTCTCGTAGTCCATCTTCAAACGCTTCGCGACGCCAGGCCGACCGTTTTCGACCAAAACATCTGCGGTCCTGACCAAGGCATAGAGGATCTCTCGATCCTCGTCAGATTTTAGATTGAGCGCGATACTGCGCTTGTTGCGATTGAGGGCCAGAAACCCCGGACTGTCATCGCCGAGCAGACGAAACCCCATCGATTTGCGGGTGGAATCGCCCACATCGCGTGGCTCAATCTTGATAACATCCGCACCCATGTCACCGAGCAGCATGCAGCAATAGGGACCCGCCATAACCTGCGAGATATCTAAAACGCGTATGCCTGCAAGCGGGCCCATAAGAACCAATCCTTTAATCAATCCACCCAAGCCCTGTGCAACTCTTCACGCATAGAACCTGTTTAAGCCAAATCATCTTGCATACTAACAAGGTGTCTAATCGCACTATCTTAACGGCAAACTGCAAAATAGGCCAACAAATGTATACAAGTTTTACGGTTTAGAGCGACGCCCAAGGTCGGGGTCATTCCCACCGCCGTGTGACCAACCCGTTGGCATTCAAAAACGAGCAATTGTGCCGCTCCGCCACGTCTGAAAGGAGCGATGGCGGCTCCACGAGGTTCAAGACTACGGGCGCTTTGGCCCTAAAACCCGGCCATTGAGATAGCGTCGCAGTTGGCGAGCCGGTCCGTGCAAAATTGGTCCAATACTGGCGAAGGCGCTCGGATAGTGCCCCGGCACGTCCCACCAATGGCGCTCCGTTGGCATCAGAGTTGAACAGGTAGGCCAGATCGGCTGTGTGATAGGCGCTGTTCGGAAGATCGACGGGCGGCGTAAAGGGCTGTTGCTGAACGGGGTTTGGCTCAGTCATTTCGTAACCATAGACTGGAACAAAGGCAGCAAGATCAACCCGCGCCATATGGGCGTAACAGGCAAAGCGCCGATCGGTTACAGCTTGCGACAGGGCCTGGGCTGGACCGCCAAACTTCGCCGATGGATAGGCCTTGCGCACGACCTCCGCCGCATTACCAAAGAACGCGACCGACTGAGACGGATAGTCATCGTCGGTCAGTCCACGACCCAATCGGCGCTCAGCACCCGCCAAGAACAACGCGCCTTCATTGAGGTTTGACCCAATCAAAACCGGCACATGATTGAAAGCGCCCGTGCGATAGGCCTCATAGGGATCAACGGGCAAGATCTCATTATCTTGAACCAGACCAATGCGGCCCTTGGTCTTAATAAAGGCATCTGCCGGCAAGGCCCGAAGGCAGGCGGCAACATCAGGGCTTTGAGCGCAGCCCAATGCCACAATGATGTCCTTGCTTATCCCCTTGTCCGTCTGGGCGCGATTGAGTGTATGGGCGTTTTCGGTGGGGCTTTGGGCGATCACCTTGTGAAACAATCCCTTCGATGCCGGTGACGCCAAAAGGGCCAAGACGGAATTGGCTCCAGCGGACTCGCCAACGATCGTCACATTTTCCGGGTCACCGCCAAAACCGCCAATATTGCGTTGAACCCAGCGCAGGGCAGCCTGCTGATCGCGAATAAGATAGTTTCCAGACTGTTCTTGGCCGTCCAAAGCCGAAGACATCATGAGGCCAAGCAGTCCAAGGCGGTAATTGATACTGACCACCACCACGTCACCCTCGCCCGACAGGTGAATGGCGTCATATTGGCTAGCGCCGCTAAAGCCACCATTGAACCCGCCGCCATGGATCCAAACCATAACCGGCAAGGGCTGGGCGTGCGTTGCCTTAACCGGTGCCCACACGTTCAAATAAAGGCAATCTTCGGTCCGACTTTCCCGGCCTGCCGGGTCACCCGAAGCGACTTGAGGGCAGGCAGGCGGTGCTTTGATTGCCTCAAATACAGTGCTCCAAGCCACAACCGGTTGCGGCGGTCGAAACCGCAGCGGCCCAACGGGAGGTGCCGCATAGGGAATGGCGCTAAAGACCCGGACATCGCCCTTCAGCGCGCCATGAACAGGTCCCTCGACGGTATTTATCAAATTTCCATCTTGCCGGGACTGCGCCAGAGCGGGGCTAGCAAGGGTCAACCCGGTCAAGACCAATAGGGCTCCGATACCGCGCCAAAGACGGGCGAATTGAACCTGATTCATGGAACGTCCCTTTAGAGCCTTGGACGGGACAGTGTTCGCTGCCCCGACCATACTTTGATTTACAATGGGTCCTGCACGCGAGGCGCGGGCTGCTGCTGGCGCGAGGTGTCGGGCAAGCGATAGGCGATCAGATCAGCACCACGCACACTGCCCATGGCCGTGACGATATACTGCTTGCCACCCAGCATGTAGGTCATGGCCGCACCGGTTTGCGCCTTCTCAAGCACAACCGCCCCGACTTCCTTGCCCGTCGCCTTGTCATAGGCCCGAAGACGCGCTGCCTTGCGACCTTGCTCATCCGTAAAGAGCCCGCAGTCCCCGCAGATAACCAAGGCCTTGGTCGTCAAGGTTCCGAGGATACCCGCCTGACCGGGCCGAGGGATATTGAGGCCCTTGAGAAGGGGGTGGTTTCTGATGAAGTCCGGCGTTTCACCATGAGCGACTTGCCAAGCAATTTCACCCCTATTCATGTCATAGGCCGTGATCCGTCCATAGGGTGGCTTGTTCAGCGGCAGGCCCGCAACGGAAAGAACGTTCGGCAGTACGGGGTCATTTAACCCATCCTTGAGGTTCGGTGACGCAGGTGCGATGCGACCCGGCGATCCACCCTTCAGGCTAGCCGTACCGCCGAACATACCCCCGTTGGCATCACCTGCTGGTGGGGCTGGGCCGATCTTCTGAGACAGTTTGCCCTCGGCATCAGCACTAATGCTGATCACCTCTGGAGCGGTCTTGGAATAGATAAAGATGAACTTCTTTTCCGGGTCGTAAGAGCCACCGGGCCAGTTGGCCCCGCCCTGCGTTCCAGGCATGGCGATCGATCCCCAAAGGCCATCCGACTTTTTGAGTAGGGGTGGCTCATAAAGCCCGCCCATCTTGTAGTGACTGGCGACCTCAAGGGCCCGCGCCTTGATCTCGGGGGTGAAATCGACCAGATCATCAACAGAAAAACCTTGCCGCTCAAAGGGCGGCGGCGCACTCGGGAACGGTTGGGTTGGCGAATACCATTCCCCCGGAACCTCACCCTTCGGAACA
>CAISGS010000263.1 GCA_903884915.1 uncultured Caulobacteraceae bacterium
ATCTCGCCCAATACCAATGCCGCCCATCGCGTGATCCGCTGGGCTCAGCGCGCCGGATGCGACATTGCGGTGATTGAAGGGATCATGAAGGCCTATTTCACCGACCTGCGCGATGTTGGCGATCCAGAAGTGCTGGCCGATATTGCCGACAAGGCCGGTCTGGAACGGATGGCCGTGCTGAAGATGCTGTCCGAAGACACTGACCGCGACGTGATTGCCAACGAGCACGGCATAGCCGTCCGCGCAGGCATTACCGGCGTTCCCTTCACCATCTTTGACGGCAAGGTCGCAGCCTCTGGCGCAGAATCGCCCGAGCGGCTGGTTTTGGCGATTGATCAGGCCCTAGCGACACCGGCCGCTTGAGCGCGCCCTCGCCCCTAGAGGGTCTAGGGACGAAGGCGGGCTGAATTAAGCAAACTCGACGAGGATCTCGTCGGCGGCGACGCTGTCACCAGCCTTGGCGCCGACTTCCTTGACCACGCCGTCACGTTCAGCGCGGATGATGTTCTGCATCTTCATGGCTTCGATGATACAGACGATCTCGCCTTCCTTGACCTCTTGGCCCAGAGCCACCTCGATCGAAACGACCAAGCCAGGCATCGGTGAGATGATCAGCTTGGAGGTATCGGCCGCCTGCTTGGCCGGAAGGCGCTTGTGCAGTTCTGCCGAATGGGGCGTCAGAACCACCACCTGAGCCTTAGCGGCGCGGTGACGGATGGTGAAGCCCTCAGCGGCTGGCATGACGGCAACCGTAAAGGCGCGGCCATTGAGCAGGCCCTTATAGGTCGGCTTGCCCGGACGCCAATCGGTCTCCGTCAAGGATAGGGTCCGGCCTTCGCCGGATAGGACAACGTCCAAACCCGCTGCGCCGTCAACGTGGGTAACCGTGCGCTCATGCTTGCCGACAAAGACAACCCAGTCTTCACGCACGCCGCGCTGGGCCAAGCCGTTGCCGATGGTCCGGGCGCGAGCCGCCATGACGCGGTGCATGGACGCCGCGACTGCCGTCATGACATCGGTCTGGAAATCGGTCGGCACCGTGCCATTAAAGCCCTCTGGGAACTCGTCGGTGATGTAGTTGGTCGCCAGAGCGCCGGACTTGAACCGATCCTGATCCATCACGGCGGCCAAGAATGGGATGTTTTGGCCCAGACCCTCAATGTGGAAATCTTCCAAGGCCCGGCCCATACCTGCGACTGCAGCCTCACGGGTCGGTGCCCAGGTGCAGAGCTTGGAGATCATCGGGTCGTAATACATCGAGATCTCGTCGCCCTCGCGCACGCCGCCATCATTGCGGACCGTATAGGCCCCCAGATGCGACGAGCCATGCTCACCCTCGGCAGGCGGGTCATAGCGCACCAGACGACCAATCGAGGGCAGGAACTTACGATAGGGATCTTCCGCATAGATGCGGCTCTCAATGGCCCAGCCATTGATCTTGAGGTCATCCTGCTTGAAGGCCAGCTTTTCGCCGTAGGCCACGCGGATCATCTGCTCGACCAGATCAAGGCCGGTGATCAGTTCGGTCACCGGATGCTCGACCTGAAGACGGGTGTTCATTTCGAGGAAATAGAAGCTCTTGTCCTGACCGGCCACGAACTCGACGGTTCCGGCACTGTCATAGCCAACGGCATTGGCCAGAGCCACGGCTTGAGCCGCCATGGCAGCGCGGGTTTCCGGGTCCAGCAGGGGCGACGGTGCCTCTTCAATGACCTTTTGGTTGCGACGCTGGATCGAACATTCACGCTCGAACAGGTGGACCACATTGCCATGCTTATCGCCCAGAACCTGGATCTCGATATGGCGCGGGCTGGTAATGAACTTTTCGATGAAGATGCGGTCGTCACCGAATGCGCCCTTAGCCTCGGCGCGAACAGCGGGGAAGCCCTCTTCGACGTCCTTGCGGTTCATGGCGACGCGGATGCCCTTACCACCGCCGCCGGCGCTGGCCTTGATCATCACGGGATAGCCGATCTCTTCAGAGATTTTGACCGCGTGGGCTGTGTCGGCAATTTCGCCAATATGGCCGGGAACGCAGGAGACATTGGCCGCAGCGGCAAACTTCTTGCTCTCGATCTTGTCGCCCATGGCCGAGATGGCCCCAGCGTTCGGACCGATGAAGACAATGCCCTCATCCTTACAGCGCTGAGCGAACTCGGCCTTCTCAGAAAGGAAGCCAAAGCCGGGGTGCACAGCCTGCGCGCCCGTCTGCTTGCAGGCGGCAATGATCTTGTCGGCGATCAGGTAGGACTCTGATGCCGGAGCCGGTCCGATGAACACGGTCTCGTCGGCCATCTCGACAGCCAAGCTGTCCGCATCGGCTTCGGAATAGACGACCACCGTTTTGATGCCCATGCGCCGCGCGGTCTTAATGATGCGGACGGCGATCTCGCCTCGGTTGGCGATCAAGATTTTCGTGAACATCGAGGCCCCTGTCTCGTCACAGAACTGTTTAACGGATCAGGGGTTAGCGACGTCAGAGCCGCAATGCAAATCTCTAGCGCTGATATTTTACGTCTGGAGGCAAAATATTCCGTGATTTGCGCGCTTGGCCTTGGTTGACGCAAGGTCTGACCACGCGACTTTTTCCAACAGCACGCTATATTGAGCTGTGAACCGACCTTCGGAGACTCGCATGACCCAACCTATCGCCCCCTCAGACCTCGGCCACGACCTGACCCCGCCCAGCGCCGAAGAGCGCGCGCGGCTAGAGGCAGACCTCAGTCAAGAAGAGCGCGAAGTGCTGCTCCATCACGGCACCGAGGCACCCTTCTGCGGCGGTTTGCTGAACCAGAAAAAGCCAGGGACCTATTGCTGCCGCCTCTGCGCCCTGCCGCTGTTTCGGGCTGAGACCAAGTTTGAGTCCGGCACCGGTTGGCCCAGTTTCTTCGCGCCGATCGACAAGGACCATGTGCGTCTGATCGAAGACAACAGCTATGGCATGCGCCGGGTCGAGACCCTCTGCGCGCGCTGCGGTAGCCATCAAGGCCACGTCTTCCCCGACGGCCCGCCTCCGACAAGGCTGCGTTACTGCATCAATTCGGTATCTTTGGCCTTTGTGGCGGACGCTTAGGGGCCGCAGCCCCCCTACCCCGGCTTCGCCGGTACTTCCCCCAGAGGG
>CAISGS010000264.1 GCA_903884915.1 uncultured Caulobacteraceae bacterium
TCTGGTCAATGTCAACGGCTCGATTGGCCGCGGTTCGGCAGCGGTCGACCTGAACACCATTCCTGCTGTGGCCATCGACCGCGTTGAAGTGCTGCGTGACGGCGCCTCGGCTCAGTATGGCTCGGACGCCATCGCCGGTGTCATCAATCTGCGTCTGCGCCAAGCCAGCCAAGGCGGCGGCATCTCAGCCAGCTGGGGTGAGTACAATACCGATGTGGTTACGGCCCGTAATCCCAACGGCCGCAAGGCCAATGACGGCAATGTCTATACCCTGTCGGGTTGGCAAGGCCTGCCGCTCGGCGCGGATGGTTTCTTGACCGTTTCGGCTGACTATAGCTTCCGCAACCCAACCAACCGTTCGGACCTCGACCCGCGCACGGTTCCCTTCAAGGTCACGGCCCGTTACGGCGACCCGCGCGTTGAAAGCAAGACCTTCTACGCCAATGCGGGTATGCCTCTGGCTGAAGGCTTCGAAGCCTATGGCTGGCTCGGCTATCAAAACCGCGTCGGTGACAGCGCCGCCAATCCGCGTCTGTCCACCAACTCGGCCAACGTGCCTGCGATCTTCCCGAATGGCTTCCTGCCCCTGATCACGACGGACATTGATGACATGTCTGCTGGCGGCGGCGTGAAGGGCAACCTGTCGGGCTTTGCGGTTGATGCAAGCCTGAGCTACGGCAAGAACAAGGTTCAGTACGGCGTCGAAAATTCGGTCAATGCCTCGATGGGTGCGGCCTCGCCAACCACCTTCGATGCAGGCGCGATGGAATATGACATGCTGACCGCGAACCTGGACCTCAGCCGTCCGGTGTCGCTCGGCTTGGCGACGCCTTCGCAACTGGCTTTCGGTGCTGAATATCGCTCAGAAGGCTATCAGATCACGGCGGGCAGCCAAGCGTCCTACTATTTCGGTGGGGTTGCCGGTAAGGCCGCTGGCGCTCAGGGCTTCCCAGGCTTCCAGCCTTCGAACGCCGTCGACAAGTCACGTAACTCCTTCAGCCTCTATGCTGATCTGGACAGCCAAGTGACCAAGGCTTTCGACGTCGATGTCGCCGTCCGCTATGAAGACTATTCGGACTTTGGTTCGACCGGCACCGGCAAGATCGCCGCGCGCTATGACTTCAATGAGGCCTTCGCCCTTCGCGGCGCGGTTTCGACCGGTTTCCGTGCGCCGTCGCTCCAGCAGCAATATTTCACAGCCACATCGACCAACTTCATCGCCATCAATGGCATCTCGACCCCGGTTGAAGTCGGCACCTTCCCAGCTACCAGCGTGACGGCCGGGGCTCTGGGCGGTAAGGCTCTACAGCCTGAAAAGTCCAACAACTATGCCGGCGGCCTCGTCTATCACGTGGGCAGCTTCGAGCTGACGGCCGACGCCTACTATATTGAACTCAACAACCGCATCGTGCTGTCGGAAAACATCACCGGTTCGGCTCCGGGTACGGCTGGCGCTTCGGCAACGGCCTTGGCCATCTACAAGCTCATCAACCCTCCGGGAGCGGGCGGCGCCTTGGGTGCGGCACGCTTCTTCATCAACGGCGTGGACACCACGACCAAGGGTCTGGATGTCGTGGCGCGCTATCGTCTTGACGCCGACGCGATGGGCAAGATTGACTTCACCTTGGCTGGCAACTTCAACCAAACCAAGGTCAACCGTCTGCCTGCAACCAGCCAGCTGTCGGCCTTGCCTGTGCCGCCACTGCTGTTCAACCGCAGCAATCGCCTGACCTTCGAAGAGGGTACGCCGCAAGAAAAGTTCGTCTTCACGACCGAATGGTCGAAGGACAAGATGAGCGCGACCTTGAAGGCCACCCGCTATGGCGAGGTTCTGGTCCCCAACAACACCGCATCGCTCGACTATAATACCGGCGTGCACACGGTGGTGGATTTGGAAGCCCGCTACAAGCTGATGGACAAGATCAACCTGGCCGTTGGCGCCAACAACCTGTTGGATGAATATCCCAACATGACCCCGGTCAACGTCAATACCAATGGTCCCGTTGGCTTCCCAAGCTTCTCGCCCTTCGGCTTCAACGGCCGCTTCATCTACACGCGCATCAGCTACAACTGGTAGGCCCTCAGCCTCATCAGACGCTGAAATAGATAACCCCTCCGGTCTTGGCCGGAGGGGTTTTTCTTTGGGCCGATTGCGGAGAGCTTAGCCCCGCTTTGGGTTCGGATTGCGATAGAGGCGGTTGCGGCCTGACCCGGTGGTGCGCACAGATGTGTCCTCGACAAAGCCAGCGGCAAAGAGCGGAGGCTCGATCCGGGTGGCGGCTTCACGGGCATTGTCGCCCTCGACCTCGACCAGAACCGACTTGATCATCGGTAAGGTCGCGGCGGCACCGCGCAGTATCGCCCCCTCAACGCCGTCGACATCGATCTTCAGATAGTGCGGCGCAGGCAGGTTGAAGGCGGCGCGCAGATCATCGATCCGGTAGGCCGGGACGCCTTGGCTAAAGACCGAGTTATATTCGCCAAACTGATTGGGCGCGCCGGCGATCGAATTGCCGCCAGAGCCCGGCGCCATGAATGCCAGTTCTAACCGGGTCAGGCCCGTCTCATCCGATAGGGCCACACAGAGCGGAAAGACCCGCTCGCCCAGTCCATTGAGCGCCAGATGCTCGACCAGAACCCCGAAGCTGGTGGCCTTGGGCTCAAAGGCATAGACCCCGACCCCGTCCTTGAGGGCGGCATACATGGCAAAGAGGCCCGTCGCGGCCCCGACATCCCACAGGACCTCGCCCGCCGCGATCTCTTGAAGCCAAGTCAGCAGTTCTGGCTCTTCATTGTCGAAGTCTAAGGCCGCTGCCGCCAGATGGGGCCCGCGTAGGGGCAGAACCTGTAGAGGTCCCCGGTCGGTCTTGATGGCGGTTGCCGCAGAGCTATCCAACCGCTCTACCAGCCGCGACAGGGTCATGGCCCGCCGTCTGGGGCTCTGGGGGGCTGTGGCGAGGCTGATGATCCCGTGCAAGGCGCGGGCAATGGAACGGCTCATGGGGTGGCTCCGTTAGGGTGCTAAGCCTGTCCTAAGTCATATGGCGAAAAAGGCCAGACAGATCGCAAGGTCCTGCGGCGGGTCGTCACGCTTGAGGCGCGGCGCTGAATGGTATAAGCCCCCGTTCTAGGTTCAACGACTTGCCAAAGAGACTGACCATGGCCACGCCTTCTGCCGACCACAATCACGACTACGAGCATGGCACCATGGACATCCAAGAGCAGGCCTCGACCTACAGCGCCTTTATGGGCCTGACCAAGTGGGGCAGCTTAGCGATCGTTGCCAGCCTCGTGGCCTTGGTGGTTTGGTTCTGCACACCAGCAGGGTTCCTTCCCGGCTTTATCGGCGCTGTGGTGGTCGCAGTCGGCGGTATTGTCCTGCTGCGCGAAAAGCCCAGCGCGCACTAAATCTGACGATTGGCCACTCTGAGGCCCTGACCTCAAGGCTTGGCTATGCGGCCTTTATGATGCGCCGCAGCATTTATTTGCGTCCATTGCCGATACGGGCTGGACAATAGGCAAATTCCTTCCTTAACCTCCCCGCCACTGTTCATGACGACCGGGGGAAACCGAATGACAGCGACAATCGCCGTCACCAAGGAAACACGTGCTGGGGAGACCCGAGTCGCGGCAACGCCGGAAACCGTCAAAAAGCTGATGGGTCTTGGCTATAAGGTTACCGTTGAGACGGGCGCGGGCTTGGCGGCGTCTATTCTGGACGCGGACTATGCCGCGGCTGGCGCGACCATCGCGGCCTCAGGCCCTGCGAGCCTGTCAGCGGCAGATATTGTCCTCAAGGTGCGCGGGCCCTCTGATGCAGAGATCGCGGCGCTAAAGCCCGGTGCGATCGTGGTCGCCCTGATGAACCCCTATAATGACCGCCCGATGATCGAGGCTCTGGCCGCCAAGGGCGCGAGCGCCTTTGCCATGGAGTTCGTGCCGCGAATCACCCGCGCTCAGGTGATGGACGCCCTGTCGTCTCAGGCCAATCTGGCCGGTTACCGCGCGGTGATCGAGGCAGCGGAGGCCTATGGCCGCGTCCTGCCGATGATGATGACGGCAGCGGGCACGGTTGCAGCGGCTAAGGTGTTCATTATGGGCGTCGGCGTCGCCGGTCTTCAGGCCATTGCGACGGCGCGGCGTTTGGGTGCGGTTGTGACCGCCACCGATGTTCGTCCCGCCACCAAGGAGCAGGTCGAAAGCCTTGGGGCCAAGTTCTTGGCCGTCGAGGACGAAGAGTTCAAGAACGCCCAGACCGCTGGCGGCTATGCCAAGGAAATGAGCGCCGACTATCAGGCCAAGCAGGCGGCCTTGGTCTCCAGCCACATTGCCAAGCAAGACATCGTCATCACCACGGCCTTGATCCCCGGACGTCCCGCGCCAAAGCTGGTCAGCGCCGAACAGGTCGCTTCAATGAAGCCCGGTTCGATTTTGGTCGACCTGGCCATCGAGCAGGGCGGCAATGTGGTCGGTGCTGAGCTGGATAAGATCGTGATCACCGCCAATGGCGCCAAGATCATGGGTATTCCCAACCTGCCCGGCCGCATCGCGACCGATGCCAGCGCCCTCTATTCCCGTAACCTGTTCGCCTTTGTCGGCCTCTTGGGCCTGCAAGAGGGCAAGGTGAGCGCCGATCTCGAAGACGAAATTCTCAAGGCTTCGGCCCTCACCCACGGCGGGGCCATTGTGCATCCCGCCTTCAAGCCGACCTAGGCGAGGACGCTTCCGATGGAAACCAAGGCCGAACGCTGGTTCGCCGCGTGGAATGGCCGTGAGGCAGACACCATCTTGGCGCTCTATGCCGACGAGGTTGAATTCCACTCCCCCTTTGTCGCACGTCTGGGCATGTCCGAAGACGGCAAGCTGCATGGCAAGTCGGCGTTGGAGATCTATGTCCGCACCGCCCTGCCTCGGGTGCGCAATCTCAAATTTGACCCCATCGGCGTTTGCGAAGGGCTCGAGGATCATATTCTGGTCTATCGCAATCAGTCCGGCCACGTGGTCGCTGAGCGGCATGAATATGATGCTGAGGACCTGATAAGCTTTGCCAGCGCCACCTATTCCACGTCTCCGCTAAAGAGGACCTAGACCCATGGAAGCCGTTGATCCGACCGTATTCCGTCTGGCCATTTTCGTGCTGGCGATCTTTGTTGGCTATTATGTGGTCTGGAGCGTTACCCCCGCCCTGCACACCCCCTTGATGGCTGTGACCAACGCCATCTCGTCGGTGATTATCGTCGGGGCCTTGCTGGCTGCGGCGGCGCACGGTGTTGATGGGGCTGAGGCGACCGGTTCGGTCTGGATCTCTAAGGGTGCCGGCGCTCTGGCCGCAGGCTTTGCCGCCGTCAACATCTTTGGCGGCTTTCTGGTCACGCAGCGTATGCTGGCCATGTACAAGAAAAAGCAGAAATAGGGGCGACGACGCACATGAACGCCAATATCGCCGCCATCGCCTACTTGATTTCAGGTGTCCTGTTCATTTTGGCCCTTCGTGGCCTGTCCAGCCCCGAGACGTCGCGCCGGGGTAATAATATGGGCATGGTCGGTATGGCCATCGCCGTGGGTGTAACCCTGCTGACCCTGCTCAGCCAAGGGGCGCTGGATCCCATCACCCTTGGCCTGATTGTCGGCGGTGTCGCGGTCGGCGGCGGCGTCGGCGCGATCATCGCCCGCCGCGTGCCCATGACCTCCATGCCGCAACTGGTTGCCGCCTTCCACTCTCTGGTCGGTCTTGCCGCCTGTCTGGTGGCGGTCGCGGCCATCTATACGCCCGCCGCCTATGGCATTTTGGGCGAAAATGGTCTGGTTCACACCCAGTCCCTCATCGAGCTATCCTTAGGTCTGGCCATCGGGGCTATCACCTTCACCGGATCGGTCATCGCCTTTGCCAAGCTGAACGGCAATATGAGCGGCGCGCCGATCCTGCTGCCCGCCCGTCACCTGCTGAACATCGCGTTGGGTCTCGGCATTGTGACTCTGGTCGTCGTGCTGGTCGTGAGCGGCGGTCATGCCATCTGGGCCTTCTGGGCGATCTTTGCTCTGGCCCTGATCATCGGCATCACCCTGATCATCCCCATTGGCGGCGCAGACATGCCGGTCGTGGTCTCGATGCTCAACTCCTATTCGGGTTGGGCTGCAGCGGCCCTGGGCTTTACGCTGGAAAATACCACCCTGATCATTACCGGCGCTTTGGTCGGCTCGTCCGGGGCAATCTTGTCCTACATCATGTGTAAGGCCATGAACCGCAGCTTCATCTCGGTGATCCTCGGCGGCTTTGGCGCGGATGCGGCGGCGGCCGGTGCCGGAGGCCATGTCGAGACCCGTCCGGTCAAGCAGGGCTCTGCTGAGGATGCGGCCTTCATCATGAAGAACGCCTCTAAGGTCATTATCGTTCCGGGCTACGGCATGGCGGTCAGTCAGGCGCAGCACATTCTCCGTGAAATGGCCGATAAGCTGAAAGAAGAGGGCGTGGAGGTCAAATATGCCATCCACCCCGTCGCGGGCCGTATGCCCGGCCACATGAACGTCCTCTTGGCCGAAGCCAATGTGCCCTATGACGAGGTCTTCGAGCTGGAAGACATTAATAGCGAGTTCTCAACCGCCGACGTGGCCTTCGTCATCGGGGCCAATGACGTGACCAACCCTGCGGCCAAGACCGATCCGACCAGCGCCATCTATGGCATGCCGATCCTCGATGTTGAAAAGGCCCGGACTGTGCTGTTCATCAAGCGCGGTATGAGCTCTGGCTATGCGGGTGTCGAGAACGAGCTGTTCTTCCGCGACAACACCATGATGCTGTTCGGCGATGCCAAGAAAATGGTCGAAGGTATCGTTAAGGGGCTTTAAGTCGCTTGCTTGCCCCGTCTTCCTGTAGAAGATGGGGTAAGTTTAGTGGTTTCTTAATCGCGACGACGGACTTTCCGGTTAGGCGTCGGGCACCCATCCATGGTCTCTAAAAAATCACCGCTCAACTTTGATGCGCCAGCAGATCTTGCGACCGGCAAGGCAAAGAAGGCGCGTGGCTCGAAACTGCCTCCTGCGCCCTTGATTTTTGCGGCTGTTGTTGGACCGCTCCTGCTGATCGGCGGCCTTTTGATTGGCTTTTTGGGCGACCCCCACGCGGGCGAGCCACGGGTCCACATGCCGGTCCTGCCCAAGACCGCAGCCCCTGCGCCAGCGGGATGGGCCGAGGCCCTGTCAAAGGTGCGCGCCTCACCCGGCGCCAAGACCAAAACTGAGCCGATGGAGCTCTTTACTGAACCACCCAAAGTCGTTCGGGTGTCGGTCGGGGGTCAGGCCGCGCTCGCCGGTCCAACGCCAAGTTGGTCCGGTCCGACCTCTGGCCCGCTTCAGCCCGCGCCGATCGCTGGGCTGTTCGCCAATAGCCCTAGCGGATCCTTGCCGATCATCGGCGCGGATGGCCGCACCTCGTCCAAGGCCTATGCCCGGCCCTTTAAGTCGGATGGCCGCCCTAAGATTGCTCTGATCGTTCGCGGCCTTGGCCTTAATCCGCGCATCACCCAGCAGGCCATCGACGCCTTGCCGCCGGAGACCACCCTGTCTTTCGTGCCCTATGCCGATGGATTACAGACCTGGGTCAATATTGCCCGGGCCAAGGGCCATGAGGTGCTGCTTGAGGTGCCGATGGAGCCGCTGGACTACCCGGACAATGATCCCGGCCCGCAAGGCCTGATGTCGGCGAGCCCTCCGGCAGAAAATGCCAAGCGGCTAGAATGGGTCATGGGGCGGGCCACCGGCTATTTTGGCCTGACCAACTATCTTGGCTCCAAATTTATCGCCTCTGATCCAGGCATGAATGCGCTGTTCGATGTTCTGCGTCAGCGCGGTCTGGCCTTTATCGACGACGGCACCGCCTTCACGCGCGTCGGTGACGTGCAGCGCGCCTCTGCTGATCGGGTGGTGGATGGCCAGCAACTGTCCGCCGACTCTATCAGAAAGCAGATGGAGGGTTTAGAATTCGCCGCCAAGCAAAATGGTCAAGCTCTGGGGGTCGGCAGCGCCTATCCCGTGACGATTGATCAGTTGGCTCGGTGGTCCCGCGAGGCGTCGGCTCGGGGCTTTCAATTGGCGCCGGCCTCGGCGGTGATGACGCGTCGCTAAGGGCGGCAGCGAAGGGTTCGAGATCTATGCCGGATATGTCTGCCTATCGGCCCAATGTCGGGATCGTGGTCTTTGATCGCCTCGGCCGGGTCTGGCTGGGTCGGCGGGCCGGAACGCAAGGCCCCCATAATTGGCAGTTTCCTCAGGGCGGCGTTGACGACGGGGAAGACCTCGATACGGCGGCGCTGCGCGAACTGCATGAAGAGACCGGCATGTCCTCCGTGGCGTTCTTGGCCCGCACACCAGACTGGATCGTCTACGACTTTCCGCCTGAGCTTTTAGGAACACCCCGGGCGAGGGGCTGGAGCGGCCAAAAACAGGTCTGGTACGCCTATCGCTTTGTCGGCGAGGATCGCGAAATAGATCTGGCGGCCCATGATGAGATCGAATTTGATCAGTGGCGTTGGGCGACGATGGCCGAAGCGCTGGAGGCTATTGTGCCCTTCAAACGGCAGGTCTATGCGACGGTTGCTGAGGCTTTCACCGCCTTTGCAAAACCGGTGGATTAATCACCCCATTTGCGATGGCCTATAGGCGCGCCGGGGGTTCGGCCGCTATAGTTCGGCGGTAAGGCGCGTCGGCCAAGGTGGTGGGCGCATGGCGAAAAGGACGTTTTCTTGACGCCGATTATCATGGTTCACGGTGCCTTTTGCGGCGGTTGGACATTCGACCTGTTCCGCGCGCCCTTTGAGGCTGCCGGTCACATCTGCCTAACGCCCGATCTTCGCGGCGGTACGCGAAGCGGCAAGACCGTAGGCCTGTCGATGGGCGACTATGCCAGCGACATTTCTGATCTCATTCGAAGCTGCGAGACGCCCCCGGTGCTGATGGGCCATTCCCTCGGCGGGTTGGTAGCCCAGATGGCGGCTTCTAAGGCTCAGGTGGCGGGGCTTGTGCTCTTGGCTCCCTCCGCCCCTTGGGGCATTCAGGGCGGCACGATGGAGGAGGCGGTCAGTGCTGTCAGCCTCTATGCTTTGGGCCCCTTCTGGAGCCAAGCGGTGGCACCAGACTATGCCCTGGCCAAGGGCTATAGCCTTGACCGGCTCTCTAGCCCGGATCGCCGGGCCATATTCGAGCGGATGTCTCCAGAAAGTGGCCGCGCCCTTTGGGAGACCCTGAACTGGTGGCTCGACCCCTTCATGACCACCATGGTGCCCGCTGAACGGATCAAGGTCCCGGTTTTGGCCATCGCCGGTGGGCGCGATGTGATCCACCCGCCCGCCACCGTGCGTCAGACGGCGGCGCGCCTGTCAGGAACCGTCTCGGTGTTCCCAGAGATGAGCCATTGGCTGCCCGGCGAGCCCGGCTATCTGGATGTCGCCGCCGCCTGCCTCGACTGGATGGCCCAGAACGGGCTCTAACGGCCTCTAGAGGGCGACGGTGAACGCCGCCTCGGTTTTGGCCGTGATCTCGTCCAGCGACACATCCGTGGCCAGCGCGGTCAGGCGCATGCCGCCGACCTTGCGGTCGATCTCGAAGACGCCCAGATCGGTAATCAGCAGGTCAACGACGCCTGCGCCCGTCAGGGGCAGGTTGCAGCGCTTTAAGACCTTGGGGGCGCCAGTCTTTTCGCAATGGTCCATCACCACGACCACGCGGCGGACACCGGCGACCAGATCCATGGCCCCGCCCATGCCCTTGACCATCTTTCCGGGCACCATCCAGTTGGCCAGATCGCCATTTTCGGCCACCTGCATCCCGCCCAAGATCGACAGGTTGATATGGCCGCCTCGGATCATGGCAAAACTGTCTGAGGATGAGAAATAGGACGACTGGGCCAGTTCGGTGATGGTCTGTTTCCCAGCATTGATCAGGTCCGCATCGGCCTCACCCTCAAAGGGGAAGGGGCCCATGCCGAGCATGCCATTCTCGCTCTGCAGCGTGACGCTCATGCCGTCTGGAATATAGTTGGCCACAAGGGTCGGGATGCCGATGCCCAGATTGACGTAGAAGCCGTCCTGCAGTTCGAGCGCCGCACGGGCAGCCATATCTTCGCGGGTCCAGGCCATTAGACGGCTTCCTTTGCGGCGGCAGTGTCAGGTGGACGGGTGGTGACCCGCTCGATGCGCTTTTCAAACCGGGCCCCAGCGATGATCCGATCGACATAGATGCCGGGGGTGTGGATATGGTCAGGGTCAAGCTGACCTGGTTCGACCAGATGTTCGACCTCGACGACGCAGGCCTTACCCGCTGTGGCCATCATCGGGTTGAA